>JBNMHH010000062.1:0-9271 GCA_050872665.1 Helicobacteraceae bacterium | reverse complement strand
GAAATCGCATTTTTCTCCGCAGGTGGAAGCGTAAGTGAGCGATTCGCTCCAAGTGCGGTTAAGGCAAATGCCGTGGTGATTGACAATACAAGCCATTTTAGAATGCAAGAGGGCGTCCCGCTCGTAGTCCCTGAAGTAAATAGCGAGGATATTTTCACGCACAAGGGCATTATAGCCAATCCAAACTGCTCGACTATCCAAATGGTGCAGGTTTTAGCACCTTTGCATAAGGCTTTTGGCATTAAGCGCGTAGATGTGGCTACTTATCAAGCCGTCAGTGGCGCGGGTAAAAAGGGTATGGAGGCGTTGTTGCGCGAGACAAAAGAGTGCTTGGAGGGCAAAAGCGTGGGTAGCGAAAGTAGCGTTTTTCCTTACAGCATTGCGTTTAATCTATTTCCGCACATTGATATTTTCCTAGAAAATGACTACACAAAAGAGGAAGTCAAAATGATAAAAGAAACGCAAAAGATAATGCACACCGACTTTGCAGTAAGTGCGACTTGCGTGAGAGTGCCTGTGTCGCGTTCTCATAGCGAGGCGGTAAGCATTCATTTTGCGCGTGAAGTGAGCGCAGATGAGGCTCGTGCGGTGCTTGAAGGCGCGGAAAATGTCGTGGTAATCGATGAGCCAAAAAGCCACAAATATCCTATGCCAAGCATTGCGTCAAATACGGACAGCACTTTTGTGGGGCGGATTCGCAGTGATTGCTTTGATAAGAAAATATTGCATTTATTTTGCGTGGCAGACCAGATTCGCGTGGGAGCTGCGACAAATGCCGTGCGAATCGCACAGAAATTAATTGCAGGGCAAAGGTAGGAAATTTAATGATTAAGATTTGGGCGGAATTTATAGCACGATTCGCACAAAATTCACAACTCTTTGACAAATAATGGCTAGAATTTCGCTTATAAATGTCAAATTTATAATTCCAAAACTTCAAAGGACAAAATATGAAAATTTTTAGCAGTATGGTAGTGTCGTTTGTCGCGGGTAGTGTGCTATTTGCGACAGATTTTAGTCAGCATAGTAACGATGAGCTGGTGAATCTAGCGGGTAATGTCGAGGATATTTCGGGCTACATTAGCGAGATTGAAAATCGCGTGAATAAAATGAGCGATGATGAAGTCAATGTGCTTAGAAATAAACTTAATATGAAAGAAAAACAAATTGTAATCGCTATGAATGACGATGAAAAAGCAAACTACAAAAAAGATATTCAAGAAGCCTTGCAAACCAAAGCCACAAGCTCACGAAGCGTCATCAAAGAGGGCGCAGACAGCTTGGAAACCAAAGGCGAAGAAATCATCAAAAAAGGCGCAGATAAGCTAGAAAAAGGCAAAAAATCTCTTAGCAAAGGTGCGTCAAAGGCAAAAAGCGCGACTGAAAAAGGCGTAGAGAAAGGCACAAAAGCCATAAAAGACGGCACAAAGAAAGGCAAAAATGCCATTGAAAGTGGCGTAAAAAAAGGCAAAAATGCCGTTGAAAAAGGCATAGAAAAAGGCGCAGATGAAACCACTAAGGCGATTGAAAAAGGTATAGAAAAGTTAGAATCTAGCAATTAAGATAATAATTTTATTAAGGAGTAAGATGAAAAAAGCGTTAATCACAGGCATTACTGGACAAGACGGGGCATATTTGGCTGAGTTGTTGTTAGGGGGGGGGGATTATGAAGTGCACGGCATTAAAAGGCGTTCATCACTCTTTAATACTGATAGAATCGACCATTTGTATAAGGACTATCACGAGGAGGATTGTAAATTATTTTTGCATTATGGGGATTTGACGGATTCAATGAATCTAACGCGCATTATCCAAGAAGTGCAACCCGATGAAATCTACAATCTAGCCGCGATGAGTCATGTGGCGGTGAGCTTTGAAACCCCTGAATATACCGCAAATGCAGACGGCATAGGCACACTGCGAATCTTAGAAGCGGTGCGACTACTAGGACTCACACAAAAGACAAAAATCTATCAAGCCTCTACAAGTGAGCTTTATGGACTCGTGCAAGGAATTCCACAAAACGAAAAAACGCCTTTTTATCCGCGCTCTCCGTATGCTTGTGCGAAACTTTATGCATATTGGATAACGATAAATTACCGTGAGGCTTATGGTATGTTTGCGAGTAATGGAATTTTGTTTAACCACGAAAGCCCCATTCGTGGCGAAACCTTTGTAACGCGTAAAATCACAAGGGCTGCGGCGAAAATCGCATTAGGCTTACAAGACAAACTCTACCTTGGCAATCTCTCAGCCAAAAGAGACTGGGGACACGCTAAGGATTATGTAAAAGCAATGCACCTTATTTTACAAGCACAACAACCAGATGATTTCGTCATCGCTACGGGTATAACGACAGAGGTAAGAGAATTTGTGCGCCTTGTTTTTAACGAACTTGGCATAGAGCTTGAATTTAAGGGCAAAGGTGTAGATGAAAAGGCTTTTGTTTGCGCTTGTAAGGGCGAATTTAAACTTCCACTTGGTAAAGAAGTCGTATGCGTGGATAGCGGGTATTTTCGCCCAACGGAGGTGGATTTACTCATCGGCGATGCAAGTAAGGCAAAGGAAAAACTAGGCTGGAGGCTTGAATATGATTTGCACTCACTCATCAAAGATATGGTGCAAAGCGATTTGGATTTGATGAGAAAAGACAAATACATACAAGATGGTGGCTATAAAATTTTTAGGTATTTTGAATGAAAATCTTACTCATTACAGGCTCTAGCGGAATGGTCGGGCGCAATATTAAAGAGCACCCAAAGGCACAAGATTATCGCTTGCTAACCCCCACAAGTGCGGAGTTAAATTTACTCGACAAAAACGCGGTTGAAGCCTTTATAAAAACGCACAAACCTGATATTGTCGTGCATTGCGCTGGTTTAGTGGGTGGGATAGTAGCTAATATAAATAATCTAGCCAAATTCCTTACACATAATGCCTATATGGGCTTAAATCTCATCAATTCCTGCCACCAAAATGGTGTGAAGTATTTTTTGAATTTAGCAAGCTCGTGTATGTATCCAAAGGACGCGCCAAACCCACTTACAGAGGAGATGATATTGCAGGGTGCATTTGAACCGACAAATGAGGGTTATGCTCTTGCCAAAGTGCTAGGCACTAGGCTTTGTGAATATATCAGCAATGCTGATAAAACTTATCTTTACAAAACCATAATCCCTTGCAATTTATATGGCAAATACGATAAATTCGACACACAAAACGCGCATATGATACCTGCTGTTATTGCGAGGATTCATCAAGCCAAAGTGCAAGACGTAAAGGAAATGAGTATTTGGGGGGACGGCAAGGCACTGCGTGAGGCTATGTATGCTGGGGATTTGGCGGACTTTGTTTTTTATGCTTTTGAGCATTTTGATGCTTTGCCACAGAATTTAAATGTCGGTTCAGCACAAGAATATACCATTGATGAGTATTATCGCACAAGTGCCAAAGTCATCGGCTATGAGGGCGAATTCACGCACGATTTAAGCAAACCTGTGGGAATGAAGCGAAAGGTTATTGATGATACGCATTTAAAGGCTTTGGGTTGGCACACCAAAACGCCTTTGGAGGAGGGTATAAAAAATACTTATGAGTATTATCTAACTATAGCTGATTCCTTAGGGGGGGGGAATCTCTATCTAGTTTTCAAGCTAGATTTAGCACTAACGCTACACTCACCGCAATCACTACGAATCGCGCCACTTGTGAAAGTCGCATAAAAGTGGCGTAATGATAGAATTTCATATCGCCCCAAGTGCCAAATTAAATGGCGTTTATATCATTACACCAACCATAGCTACCGATAATCGTGGCAATATCTACACTTCATTTTTAAAAGATAAGATAGACAAACTATTGCCAAATGGATTGTATTTTAAGCACGATAAATTTTCACACTCAATTCAAGGCGTTTTGCGCGGAATCCACGGCGATACAAAGTCATATAAATTTGTCTCGTGCGTGTATGGTGAGATTTTGCAAGTGGTGGTGGATATGCGCGAAAATAGCCCTACTTATTTGCAATATGAGAAATTTCACATTAGCAAAGATTCACAACAATTTATTTTAATCCCACCAAATATGGGAAATGCGTATTTTGTCAAAAGCAAAGAGGCTGTATATCACTACAAGTTGGCTTATGAGGGCGAGTATATAGACGCACCTGAGCAATTTTCACTTGCTTATAATGATGAGCGAATCGGTATTGATTGGGAGCTAAATGGCATAGAGCCTATTCTTTCAAAGCGAGATTTGCAAAGTTTGAATAGTAGTTTGAATAAAAATTAACAAAATAAGGAGTAAAAAAATGAAAGAAATAAAGGAGGGTGATTTAGTGTTGGCAAGGCATATTAGCGAATCTGATTGCAAAGATGGACTAAACTTTTTTTCAAGTGATGATGAGTTTATCCAAGTGGGATTTTGGGGCTATGATGAGGGCAAAAAGCTACTAGCACACATTCACAACGAAGTCGAACGCAAGGTGTATTGGACACAAGAAGTGCTTTTTGTTAAAAAAGGTAAAATCAAAGCTAGAATCTATGATACAAAAGAAAACTTTGTTGAGGAATTTGAGGCAGTTGCAGGGGATATTTTGATAATGCTCCGCGGGGCGCACGGCTATGATATACTTGAAAATGGCACACAAGTTTTGGAGGTAAAAAATGGACCTTATGTCGGTGCAGAACGCGATAGGAAAAGGATAGAGCAATGAAACTTCATCTTGGTTGTTGGCATAGGAATATCCCTGATTTTATCAATGTGGATTTGTGTGATATGCCACATATTCACTATAAAAGTGGTATAGATGATTTATCTATGTTTGAAGATGAAAGTGCAGAGCTTATTTATAGTTCGCATAGTTTTGAGTATTTTGATAGATTTGAGGCTGTGAATGTTATAAAAGAGTGGCATAGAGTGCTCAAAAAAGGTGGCACTCTAAGACTTGCCGTTCCAGATTTTGATAAACTCATTGAAGTGTATCATTTAAGTGGAGATTTGGCTAAGATTTTAGGACCACTCTATGGCAGAATGAGCGTTCAAAATGCTGTTGGGGGGGGGCAGTCTATGATATATCATAAAACGGTGTGGAATTTTAAGTTTTTAAGTGAATTTTTAGAACAAAACGGCTTTTGCGATGTGAGGCGATATGATTGGCGAGAAACAATACATAAAGACTATGATGACCACTCACAAGCCTATTATCCACATATGGATAAGGAAAATGGCATTTTAATTTCACTCAATGTAGAAGCAACAAAGATTTAAGTTGAAAATCAAAATAAAGGAAGTGTAATGGAATTTATTATGCAAATGCGTCCTTGGTTTGGAAATGAGGAAAAACAAGCATTGAACGAGTATATGGACGAAGATGGTTTTTTGACCGAGTTTAAGCGCACGGCGAAATTTGAGGAAATGATAGCAAATTTCACAGGAGCAAAGCATTGCATAGTGGTGAATAATGGCACTATTAGTCTTACCCTAGCTGCATTAGCAGTGGGAATCAAAGCAGATGATGAAGTCATTGTGCCAAATTATACGATGATAGCCACGCCAAATTCAGTTAAGATGTTTGGCGCAAAGCCTGTATTTGTCGATGTGGAGCGCGAAACTTTGTGTATGGATATACAAAAGGCAAAAGAGGCTATTACGCCTAAAACAAAGGCTATAATGTTGGTTAGTGCAAATGGGCGGTATCCAAAAGCAGGGATTGAAGCCTTTGTGAATCTTTGTAAAGAATACAATCTCGCACTGATAGAGGATTCTGCGCAATCGCTTGGTTCATTTTATCCAAATGGTAAGCATATCGGTTCGGTAGGAATCGTGGGGAGTTTTTCCTTTTCAGCCCCTAAAATCATCTCCACAGGACAAGGTGGTGCGCTCATCACTAATGATGATGAAATTGCTAGTAAGATTCGCAAACTTAAAGACTTTGGGCGAAGTGGCGGTGGTAATGATATACACGATAGTATAGGCTATAATTTTAAATTCACAGAACTTCAAGCCTGCGTGGGTATAGAGCAGATGAAAAAGTTAGAATCTCGCATAGCACGCAAGAAAGAAATTTACCAACTTTATAAAAAGGGCTTGCAAAACATAAATGGTATAGAGCTTTTTAAGCAGGATTTAACTTGCACGGTGCCGTGGTTTTATGATACGCTTTGTGAGAAGCGCGATGAGTTGCAAGAATTTTTAAAACAAAATAATGTCGGCACACGCGTAATGTATCCACCGATAAACAAGCAAGTGGCTTATCAGGTAAGTGGTGAGCATACAATTTCAAATTTAGTCGGGCAAAAAGGGCTTTGGTTGCCATCAGCTACACAGCTTAGTGATGATGAAGTGCAATATATTTGCACTAAAATCGCGGAATTTTATGAGGTAAGATAGATTTTTTGCGGTGGATTTATTGTTAGATTCTACGATTCACACATAAAAAGATTGTTGTTTTCGTAAAATCTGTAAAAAATATATTGCATTCTTATTTTTTTTTAGATAAGATTGCAACTTTATTTTGTAATTTTACATTTTGCGGGAATAGCTCAGTGGTAGAGCGCGACCTTGCCAAGGTCGAGGCCGCGGGTTCGAAACCCGTTTCCCGCTCCAAAATAAATCTTTATCAAATCATCATTTTTTATATGCGAAATCAAAGCTCGGGTGGTGGAATTGGTAGACACAAGGGACTTAAAATCCCTCGGATATTGCTTCCGTGCCGGTTCAAGTCCGGCTTCGAGCACCACGATTTTGTGGCGACATAGCCAAGTGGTAAGGCGTGGGCCTGCAAAGCCTTGATTCCCCAGTTCGAATCTGGGTGTCGCCTCCAAACTTCTTGTATTTAGCGCAAAATCGGGAGATGGCTGAGTGGTTGAAAGCGGCGGTCTTGAAAACCGTTGAGGGTAACACCTCCGGGGGTTCGAATCCCTCTCTCCCGGCCACAAATCTACAAAAATAAATCCACACACAAAATCCAAAAAATAAATTTCGCAATTTAGCGGTTTTGTGCTACAATGTCGGCTTTACATAAAATCTCACATATAAGGAATGGCAATGAAAAGGTTTATTTTAGGCATTTTGGTGATTTTTGGTATGGCGGTTTGTGCTAATGCAGGGCATTTGAGCGATAGTGAAATCAAAAAATATCAGCACTATATGAAAAGATGGTCAATTTTAAAAAATGATAATTTAGATTTTTACAATGGCTGCAGACAGGACGGCACTTTTAAGGGCTGTGAGGAGCGTAAGGAAATCGTAATGCGCCTAATATGGCTACAACACGCCGATAAATATGGCAAAAAACTCGCAAATAAGATACTTACAGAAAAATGGGGCGAGTGGTTTGAGCTAAAATGGGACACTAATGGCAATGATAGAAATAATGTCTTCGTGGTTTTGGAGCAGGATTTGAAGTTAGAAGAGATTCGCCGTGGCAAAAATGACGCCGCAAAAGCCTACTACAAGATAAATAAAGATGATATAAGAAAGACAAATAGACCTAAAAAGAAAAAAAACACAGATAGTGAAAATGACGCTAGATAAGGGCGATTCTGTAGCACTCTACCCGTCATTGCGAGGCGACTTTAGCGAATCGCTGAAGTAATCCCGCCTTTTTTCGTCATTGCGAGGGCTTTGCACGAAGCAATCCAAATGATTCGTCATTACAATAGTGGATTGCTTCGTTCGTTGCACTCACTCGCAATGACAAATCTTTACGCCGTCATTGCGAGGCGATTCAAACACCGAAGCAATCTATAAAATTTAATGCATAGATTGCTTCGATTTTCTATCGAAAATCTCGCAATGACGACTTTTTCACCCCACCTTTCGTCATTGCGAGATTCGGCAACGCCGAATCGTGGCAATCCAAAAAGTGCGAATCCTCCCCACTTGTCATACTGAGGCGACAAAGTCGCCGAAGTATCCAAATCACGCAAAGCTAAATTATGGGCGAATCAATGTCCTAAAAGCGAATCAACCACAGATTCACCTAATGTAAGTGATTCGCCTTTGATTCACGATTCGCAAAAATGGATACTTCGCCTTTTTCAAAGGCTAAGTATGACGAGTGGTGTAGATTGCCACGACTTGACTTTGTCAAGTCTCGCAATGACGAATCTATAAAAATTTCAATTTTTTAAAATTTTCCCACCCCAAAAATTCATAAAATCACAATATTTTCATCACAATTTTAAAATTTTTGCAAAAATTTTTTATGTGCGGATTCGCCCTGCTGTGCGATATTGTGTCTGCCCCCCCCCCTATATGAATTTAGTTATATAAAAAATTATATATTACACAAATCGTAATTTTAGTAGTAGAATCCATTTTGCAACAAGCAAAATCCAAACATAAGGAGGAAAATATGAAAAGATTTGTTAGTTTTGTTGCGATTTCTCTGGCTCTTGCGAATGCAATGGCACAAGAAACGAATGAGGAATTTTTCGGCTATAATGGTAGCGTGGGGACTTTTAGCAAGGTGGGATTTGAGACAGGTGGAGCTTATCCTACGGAGACTTTTACCACGCTATTTGGGCGAATCGATACGACTTATAATTTTAAGGCGTTTATTGATTCAAGTGCGATTCAAGCACTTAAAATCGGCGTAGGTATAGCGGGTAATGGGCTAATCTATGATTCGACTGCAAAAGATGGGCTTGACTCTTGGGGCTACTCTAATAGCACAGGCAGTGGGCTAAATAGTGCTTATGTCGGCGCGTGGTATGGCAACCCGATGAATGGCACAAATATCGGCGGTGCGCGAAATTATATTTTGCATAACGCATATTTAGACTTCCAAAGCGATTATTTTAACCTAAAAGGCGGTAGATATGAGTCGGGAATGGATTATTTTTCTGGCTATACGCAAGGATTCAACGCGGATATTCATTTCAAAGTCGCACCAAATGATGACTTAAAATTTTGGTGGTTTAGCTCGTGGGGTAGAGCATTTGCCTACTCGCAATGGTTTTTGGACTTTTATGATGCGCTTGTGTTAGGAAATGCTAAACATAATACGGGAATCCACTCAGGCGGTATGGATTATGTGCATAATTCTATTAGCACAAATAACGGCGCAAAAGACGGCACAAGTGTGCTATTTCGCCCTTGGACGCAATTTTATGCTTCGCTATTTAATGCCGCTGGTGGAAAGCTAGATTATCAACAATACTTTGGCAATGGCTATGGCGTAGGCTTAACGATTCAAGGTTACGCGCTAAATATGATAGGCAATAGCAATGCTACTGGCGATAAACGAGATGAAAAAATCGATAAG
>JBNMHH010000061.1:0-9293 GCA_050872665.1 Helicobacteraceae bacterium | reverse complement strand
TTTTTATGGTGGTATTTTCGCATTTTTCAAAGATGATTTTTTCACTTAGCGGAATCTTAATCTCTCTATCGATGATTCGCTCAATCTCTCGTGCGCCAAGCGTTTTATCAAAGTCTAAATTTAGCAAATAATCCACCGCCTTTGAATCTAGCGCAATTTGCACTTCTTTTAACTGCAAATTTAAATCAGCGATTTGCTTCAATACGATTTGCCTTAAATGCGCCATTTCAAGCGGGGCAAATTTGATTACGCAATCCAAGCGATTGCGAAATTCAGGCGAAAAAATCTCTTTTAGCGCACTATCTCGCGCACCTTTTTCGCTGTTAAATCCAAGTGTGGCAACCTCGCCCTGCCCCACATTTGAAGTCATAATGATGATGACATTTTTAAAATCCGCCTTATTTCCGCTATTATCCGTCAAAGTCGCGCTATCAAAAATCTGCAAAAGTAGATTATAAATGCTACTATGCGCCTTTTCGATTTCATCAAGCAATAAAACGCAATGCGAATCCTTGCGAATCGCCTCCACAAGCAATCCGCCTTCCTCGAATCCCACATATCCCGCAGGTGCGCCAATGAGCCTTGAGACCGTGTGCGCCTCGCTGTATTCGCTCATATCAAAGCGTTTGAGATTGATATTTAGATTTTTGGCAAGTTCCTTTGAAAGCTCACTTTTGCCCACGCCTGTGGGACCTGTGAATAAAAATACGCCAATAGGTTTGGTGGGATTGCCAAGCCCTGCTTTATTTTTTAATAGCGACTTATAAAGCGCATCGATTGCCGAATCCTGCCCGTAGATTCGTGCTTTTAGTTTTGGGCGGAGATTTTTTAGCAAAATCTTATCATCTACGCTTTTATCCAAAGGTAGCTTCATAATCCGCGCCACAAGCGATTCAATGTCGCTTTGGGTGATTTTATCCTTGCGCTTAATCTTATAATGCGCCCCCGCCTCATCAAGCAAATCTATCGCGCTATCGGGCAAAAATCTATCGTTAATATAACGCGATGAGAGATTGACGCAGGATTCAAGCGCGTCTGGCGCGTAAGCCACGCCGTGAAATTTCTCATAAAAGGGTGCAAGTTGCGTTAGAATCTTTATGCTATCATCAATGCTAGGCTCATTTATATCCACTTTGGCAAATCGCCGCGATAACGCCTTGTCTTTATTAAAATGATTGCGAAACTCCCCAAAAGTCGTTGCGCCAATGCAACGAAATGTGCCATTTGATAGTGCTGGTTTTAGCAGATTTGAGACATCTAGGCTACCGCCACTCGTGCTTCCAGCCCCCACGATTGTGTGAATCTCATCAATAAACGCAATGGCATTTTTTACGCTACTAAAGCTATCAAGCACTTCTTTGAGGCGTTTTTCAAAGTCGCCACGATATTTTGTCCCAGCAATGAGGCTACCTAAATCTAGTGCGAAAATCTTGCAATCTTTTAGCTCATCAATTATGTCATTATTTGCGATTTTTAGTGCCAAGCCCTCTGCGATGGCGGTTTTGCCTACGCCCGATTCACCCACTAAAATAGGATTATTTTTCTTTCTACGACATAAAATCTCGCACACTCGCTCAATCTCTTTTTCTCTCCCTATCACAGGGTCGATTCGCCCTTCTTTTGCCAAAGCGACAAGTTCCTTTGTGTAGGCGGAAAGTGCGGTGTTTTGGGCTTTTTGTGTGCTTTTGGTGGTATTTGCGACTACTTGCTCTAAAATATCCACTTTTGTGATATTTTGGCTTTTTAAAAGCATCGTGCTATATGCGCGTTCATCGCTTGTAATGGCGATTAGCAAGTCAAAAATATCCATATAACGCTTTTTTTTGTTATCCGCCATATTTATCATATTGCCAAAAACATTCTCTAGTGCGGTGGTGTAGATAGGATTTGTGAGTTTATTGCCCTCTTCTAGGTAATTTTTAAGATAATTTAGCGTTAGAATCTTTAGCTCACCGATATTTGCGCCGACATTTGCCAAAAATTTCTCGCCGTCATCGTTATTTAGCAATGCCAAAAAAATATGCTCTGTGGTTAAAATATCGTGGCGCAGGATACCAGCTGTCTTTAGTGCGTCCTCCATAATGGCATTTAGATTCTTATCTAGCATCATTTTGATTTGTCCTTAAATGCGAGTGATTCGCGCTTTTTGTTTGCAAAAATATTCATTTTTACTCGTCCTCAACTACGATTCGCAAGGGAAATCCAGCCTCTTTGGATTTGCTTCGTGCGATTTTTGCCTTTGTGTGGGCAATGTCATAAGGATAAATGCCACAAATTCCACTGCCCTCGTTGTGAATCTTTAGCATTATTGATTCAGCCTCGCTTTGGTTTTTCTTAAACACTTCGCATAATATCATCACCACAAATTCCATTGCCGTGTAGTCGTCATTTAGCATTACGACTTTTGACATTTTAGGACTTGGAATCTCCAAATCTAGGGCTAATTCCTCTTTGATTTTATCCATAATTCGCTCTTTACATTTTAGAAAATTAACTTTGTAATTTTAGCATAAGTTTAAGCAATGGCGATTTGTAATATTGTATAATTTGCGTTAATTTTAAAATAAAAGCGATTTTAGATAGATTTTAAGGCGGATTTTATGAAGGTATTTTTTAATTTTTTCTCGCGCTTTATGCCCTATATCAAGGGACATTATAAATATTTTGCCATTGCGATTTTAGGCTCACTAATGACAGCTGGGGCAACGGCTGGAGTGGCATTTTTTGTAAATCCACTGCTAGGCACACTAAATGGCAAAGTGCCAAATCTCCCGCTTTTTAGCTTTGAATCTATGAGCAATAATAGCTATCTCGCACTTGTTATGGCATCTATCATTACGATTTTATACGCAAGTAAGGGCATTGGAATGTATATTCAAGGCTATTTTATGAGCTATATTGGGGGCAATATCGTCCGCCTAATGCAAAATAAAATGCTCCGCCGTGTGCTGTCTTTTGAGCTAGGATATTTTAATAAAATGCGCGGTGGAGAGCTGATTTCGCGCACGATTGGCGATGTGGGTGCGATTCGCACAGCAGTTAGCAACTATATACCTGAATTTTTCCGTGAGATTATCACAATTATAGGGCTTGTGGCGGTTGTCATCTACCAAAATCCGCTTTTGGCGTTTTTTGGGCTAGTCATCTCACCTATGGCTGTGATTCCACTAAATATGGTTTTTAAAAAAATCAAAAAATATCTCCACACTTCTATGCAAAAGGGTGCGGATATGAGTGCGAAACTCGTGGAAATCTTTAATAATGTGGAGATGATAAAGGCGAGTAATGGCGAGAAAATGGAGGCGGATATTTTTGAAGCGAAAAATTTGGAGCTTTTTAAAATCAATATGAAATCCACCAAATACGGACAGCTAACCACACCACTAATGGAAGTCCTAGCTGCCATCGCGCTAGGCGTGGTGCTATATGTCGCAATCACGCAAATAAACAAAGGCAATCTCACAATGGAGGAATTTGGTAGCTTTGCAACCGCGCTTTTTATGCTTTGGACGCCTATAAAGAGGCTAGTAAATATGTGGGGCGGAATGCAAAGCGCGGTGGTGGCAAATGATAGGATTAGCCAAATATTAGAGCGCGAACCTGAAATTATGGACGGCACACTTGCGCTAAAAACGCCAATACAGCGAATCGAGCTAAAAAATGCAAGTTTTAAATACGGCGATATTGACGCAATTAACGGCATTACGCTAGATTTTAAACGCAATGAAATCACAGCCATTGTCGGCAAAAGTGGTGCAGGGAAAAGCACTTTGGTAAATCTCATATTGCGCCTTTATCAATGTAGCGCGGGGGAAATCACCATTGATGGCAAAAATATCAACGACTACACGCAACAATCGCTTTGTGAAAATATCGCAATCGTTACGCAGAGAATCTTTATCTTTAACGACACAATCGCTAAAAATGTCGCCTATGGAATGGAAATCGATGAAGTCCGCGTGGAATCGGCTTTGAGGGACGCGCAAATGTGGGATTTTGTGAAAGCTATGCCAGATGGAATCCACACGATTTTAGATGAATTTGGTGCAAATCTTAGTGGCGGACAGCGACAGCGAATCGCCATTGCAAGGGCATTGTATAGGAATCCAGAGATTTTGATTTTAGATGAGGTTACAAGCGCACTTGACATAAACACCGAAAATCTCATCAAAGAGGCAATCGGCGCGGTTAGGGAAAATAAAATCATCATCTTAATCGCCCACCGCCCAAGCACGATTGAGTTAGCCGATAAGGTGGTGCAGTTAGAGGAAGGGCGAATAAAAAATATAAAATTTAGAGATAAGCATAAGAAGTAAAATGCAACTATTACAAAGTTTATGCTTCGTAACTATTTATATACGCTTTGATTTGCGCCACTACGCGCGAATCTATGTGGATTTTTAGGCTTAAAATGCTTAGGGGCAGTTCGCAATCGCTTAATTTTACAAAATCCTTGCGCGTAACAAGCAGTGAAGTCGCGCCTGTGTGCTTAAACTCGGCGCGTAAAAAATCCAAGTCGAATCTCGCGTGGTCTTTTAGTAAAATCTTGCCTATGACGCCTTGCGGTAAAAATTCGTCCAGTCGCGCGGGATTTGCGATAGCGGTGAGTAGCAACATTCGCGCAGTGGGGCTTTCTACGCCCACTTCGCGCGTGTAATCCACGCCCTCTTTTAGCATTAAGTCGCCTTTGGCAAAGGGATTTTCGCGGTAGATTCCGCTAGGTAGGGGCAGTTTGAAAAATGGCTCTAATTTGGGTGATAAAACGATACTTAATTTTTTAAAATTAAAGCGAAATCCGTCATCTAAAAATATAATCTTTGCGCCGAGTTTTTGTGCCTCTAAAATCCCTTTTGCGCGGTCTTTACTGACTATCACACTTGCGTTTTTAAGCGTAAGTGCGATTAAATACGCCTCATCGCCGCTTTGCTCCTGTGTGGCGCAAATTTCGCCATTTTTTGAGACTACCACTAGCCCTTTGCTTTTGCGTTTGTAGCCTCGTGAGATAACGGCGACATTGTCAAAATCCTTTGCGATTTCGCATAAAAAGGGCGTTTTCCCACTGCCACCTACGATTAGATTCCCCACAGAAATTATAGGAATTTTGAAATCATAATATTTCGCACATTTACGCCTTAAAGTCGCTACTATTAGGTAAAAAAGCGATATAGGTAGCAAAATAAACGCAAGGCAAATATGCAAGAAATTTGGCTTATAAAAATATCTATCAATAAAACGCATTTTTTTCCTTAAAAATTTAGCGCAAAAATTATAAATCGCATTAGATTCGCGCCAAAAATAGCTATGAATCTTAAGGCGAATCTAGCCACGCTTATTTCAAAAACCTTATAATTTTAGCACTTTTGGCAACTCTGTCTTAAATTTATTGCGCTTAACTTTTTTGCAAATATATTTGACAAAGTCCTCTTTAAAGCCCGATTCGACAATGTCTTTGGGGCTTAAGCCCTTTTGAATTAGCTTTAAAACCTTATCGATTTGCTCATAAGTGTAGCCCAAATCGCCCTCATCACTCTGCCCTGCAAACAAGTCAGCAGAGGGCTTTTTGGCGGTTATATAGCTTGGAATCGCAATGCTTTGGGCAAGTGTAAAAATCTCAGTCTTAAATAAATCGCCAATGGGGTTTATCGCACACGCCAAATCGCCAAAAATCGTGCCGTATCCTAGCATTAGCTCACTTTTATTACTGCAACCCACCACCAGCGCGTTATGTGCGACACTTTTATCATACAAAATCGCCATTCGCGTCCTAGCGCATAGATTGCCGATGCGCAGGATATTATTTGTGGTGTTATGCAGCGAAAGTAGCTCAATATAGGCTTTTTGCAAGGGCGCAATGTCAATCACTTCGTAATACAGCCCAATGCTTCGTGCGAAATTTATCGCGTCCTGCGTGTTTTGCGGGTTTGAGTTAAATGATGGCATAATAAAGGCAATCGCCTTTTCTCTAAAGACTTCGGCGCACATTTTGCCCACCACCGCGCTATCAATGCCACCGCTTAAGCCAAGCACTACGCGCCTAAACCCACGCTTTTTGGTTTCCTTGCGTAAAAAATCTTTTATTTTTTCAATCTTTTTTAGCATAATTCCCCCTTAAAATATAAAATCTCGCATTATAACAAAAAATTTTTAAGTTTTGATTTTGATATTTAATCAGCGCAATTTTACGCGAAATGTAAAAGATACACGGCGACTAACACTAACGCAATTCCCACGAATCCTATGGGCTTTAACCTTTGGCGGAATAAAATATAACCTCCGCCCACCGTGCCTAAAATGCCGATTGCGCCCCATAGCGTGTATGCTACGGGCAATTCCATTCCTAAATCTAGTGCGAGTGCAAGTAGCAAAAATACGCCATCTACGAGCAGTAGCGCGAGTAGCCCCCACCATAGCTTTTTAAAGCCGTCTGATTTGGCAAGTGCTAAATTTGCGATTATGTCTAAAATGCCTGAGAGTGCGACTAGGAAAAATGCCATTTATGTCCCTCTATGGATTGCTTCGGTGATTCGTGGAATCGCCTCGCAAAGACGGAGTTGAGGCGGATTTGCCCCTTGAATCGCATAGATTCGCCAAATCTTTGCGCGAATCCGCGCCTAAATCTTGCGATTCGCCGTGTTCCTCGCCTAAGATTATGCAGACAATCCCGCTAAATCCAAGTGCGATGCCAAAATATTGCGCGGTGCTTAAGTGCGGGTCAAAAAATACGAAGCTAACGAGCAACACGCCGATTCCGCCTACGATTTCCCAAGTGGCATACGCCACGCCCACTGCGATTTGGCGCAGTGTGAGCGACATTAAAAAGTATGAGATATTCATCAACACCACGAGTGCGACTTTACCCGCTGTGCCGTGTCCTGCGTTGTCAAGGGCTTTTAGAATGCTAAGTCCGCAGATTTCAAGCGCGATAGCAGACATTAGCATAGCCCACGCCCACGCGCGGGTGAATTTGGCGTGTGTGATATGTGTGGCGTTTTTGTTTGTCTGCACCGCATTTCCTTTGAAGTTTTATGTGAATTTTTACTCGAATCTAAAGGCACAAATTGTAATCTTTTGGTAGCAAAAAGTCAAGTGCAGCATTTGGGGATTTAAAACGCGACTATGAGTTCTTGTTTTAGTCCCTTGTTAAATTTCTTTATGGTATAATTAGCAATAAACTTTTTGTTTGTGCGATTTACAAAAAATAATTGTATGTAAGAAATAAAAAAGGCATATAATGGCAGTCATAAAAGGTTATATAAGTTCAATTACTCAATTCACAGGTAAAAGCTGGGATAAAATCACAGCGGGTGATGAACGCGATTACTATATAGCTAAAGTGTTATCTGCACGAAAACACGCATTCCAAGAAATTCTACGCGATATTAAAAATTATTCTATCGCTACTATATCAGCGTGTAGGGTTTATCGTATAGACGCTTATGTTCGCTACCGTGAGGAACATAATCTTAAATATACACAACCTGCTAACCCACAAGCTGAATTATGGGCTGATGAGTATCTTATAGATAGAGGGGAAAATCTACGCCGACATAAAGAACTTCAGCAACAGCTTTATAAGGATGGTTTAGAGGGTATTATGCCAATTTATGGGTGCTACCCTGAGGACGGAGCTGATGTAAGGGAGATTAGCCTAGAAATGAGCTATATATGCTTTCATAGGGACTATTACTACCTTGTGGATACAATTACAAAGTTAGGTAAGTTATTCGAGCAAGACGCAGTGTGTGTTCTACGCCCAGAGACTAAAAGAGGTATTATGATTAAAACAAGCCCTAAAGACATTAACGCCAATCCTAAATACCGCTGGGGCGAAGCTATGAGGGTGTATAGTGGAATGGGCTTTGAAAGAGTTAAAGATGTTAATAAATCTCTTATGGATTATTTTTCAAGGGTGGGAGACACTAATTTTTGGTGGGAAACCAAAATCTCTGATACAAAAGAGGGTTATGATGACGGAGTGCTACAAGCCCACAGGATAATCACAGGGCTACAATCAGCAAGTCCTGGACTATTGCCAAGTGATTATCACATTATGTCTATATCAGCAAGGACAAAAGACTACACAGCACCTGAATCCGTAATCACAACTAAAAAAGGTGTGTTTAGCTCGTGGTATGATTTATCAAAGCCACATAAGGATAGAACAAAGCTACACGAGCATATATTAAAAGCTATGATAAAGGAGGAACGAAAATGGCAGTTTTAAAAGGTATGATACAATCAGCAGGACTCTCACGCATTTTACAACACGGCAAAGAGTTCCAAAGTGGCACTATGTCAGCATTTCGGTTTTAGTCCCTTGTTAAATTTCTTTATGGTATAATATCTTTAAAAGATAAAGTTGCTTATTTTTTGTTTTAGTCCCTTGTTAAATTTCTTTATGGTATAATTAAGGCTTGATTGAAAGTTTCTGGCTTGATGTTTTAGTCCCTTGTTAAATTTCTTTATGGTATAATAAAATCTCAAAATCTTTGTAAATGTGGGAGGTTTTAGTCCCTTGTTAAATTTCTTTATGGTATAATTTCAAAGATAATCTTGCCTTTAGTGTAGCCGTTTTAGTCCCTTGTTAAATTTCTTTATGGTATAATAAGAATACCAAAGAAAACAAGATTTACTTAGTTTTAGTCCCTTGTTAAATTTCTTTATGGTATAATGAGGAATTCGTCCATTTCTTTTTGATTTTTGTTTTAGTCCCTTGTTAAATTTCTTTATGGTATAATCATTGCCATCTTCACCACCAGTGATAAAGTGTTTTAGTCCCTTGTTAAATTTCTTTATGGTATAATAGCAGAACTATTGATTTGAAATTCGTCTTGGTTTTAGTCCCTTGTTAAATTTCTTTATGGTATAATATAGAATCGTGGGGGCGAGGCATAGAAAAAGTTTTAGTCCCTTGTTAAATTTCTTTATGGTATAATTTGGTGCATTGGGATACATCTAGTGTCTCTGTTTTAGTCCCTTGTTAAATTTCTTTATGGTATAATTGGGATAGCATCAGGCTTTGGTGTGTATTCGTTTTAGTCCCTTGTTAAATTTCTTTATGGTATAATAAGCTCGAATTAGCAAATCTTACGCCATTTGTTTTAGTCCCTTGTTAAATTTCTTTATGGTATAATTATAAAACTACGGGTGCCAATTCTATGAGTGTTTTAGTCCCTTGTTAAATTTCTTTATGGTATAATTTTACTATTTGCATTGATAATCTTTGAGACGTTTTAGTCCCTTGTTAAATTTCTTTATGGTATAATTACATAGTGTTTGCAACTATAATCATA
>JBNMHH010000060.1:0-9299 GCA_050872665.1 Helicobacteraceae bacterium | reverse complement strand
ATATAATGTGGCATAAAGTTTAACTTTGGGAGGCGCAATATGGTAACAAATGCGATTGATTCAAATTACAGCACTTACAGCGAGGTGCAATTATCCGCCTTGCTAGATGAGATACAAAGCCAAAAGGCAAGTTTGGATAATAGGGAACGACAAATTAGAGAGGCTATAATCTCTTTAAATACAAAGTCAAAGAGTAAAAAAGAAGAAAAAGCGTTTTATAGCCCTGAAAATGTGGCAATTTTAAAAGCACGATATGAGCGAACGCAAAAAGGACAAGGACTTACAATTAGGGATATTATCGATGCGTAAGGCTTTTAATGATGATGTGTGGGAGGAATATCTATATTGGCAAAGCCACGACAAAAAGATTTTCAATAAAATCAATACGCTTATAAAAGATATTGAACGCAATGGCGCATTAAAAGGAATTGGTAAGCCCGAAGCATTAAGGGGCGATTTAAGCGGTATGTATTCACGGCACATAGATGAAAAACACCGCCTTGTGTATTTTACTGACAAAGAACATATTTTTATAGTGGCGTGTAAAACGCATTATAAGGATAAATAGAACATTAAATCTTTATTTATAAAAATATGCAAATATTATAGATTTGTTGGTTTTTGTGAGTCTTTAAATCCACGCGCTTTGTGAAGTAAAAGCGACTTTTGATTTGGCAGATTTCCGCTATAAATCTCACGCAAAAGTCGCGTTTTTATTGCGCCGATTTGTGTGCCACTAAATCCCATATTTTGCAAATCAAAGCCACTAATTTTTAGGGCGAATCGCAAGATTTTTGGGCGAAATGCCTTTTTGATTCGGCGATTTTTATGGCTAGTGGCGCATTTTAGCGCAAGGGCGATTCGTATATCATTTAAATCAAAGCGCAACGCCAAATCCGCAAAAATCGCTCTTTTTTCGCAAATCGCGCGAGTTTTCGCCGCCGAATTTAGCGCGTTAAAAATTATCTCAACGCTTTTTGCCCTTTTATTTTGTAAAGATTCGCACAATTTTATGTCCCTAAAAATCAAAAACGCACCATAGATTCGCGCTCTTTTAGGAATCGCACTAAATTTCTTTGGCACATTCATAGTAAAAATATCACTTTTTTGCATTAGCTTTAGCGCGTTAAAGGCGAATCGCCCCTGTAAAATTTTATTTATTTCAGCACAGATTCGCTCTTTTGTGATATTTTTTAGCAACGATTTTTGCGCCACAATCGCGCTAATCGTGGTAGATTCAATGCTAAAGCCAAATTTCGCCACCAAACTAAAAGCGCGTAAGATTCGCAATCCGTCCTCGCTAAATCGCTCATTTGCATCGCCCACCGCGCGAATCTGCCCTGCTCTCAAATCCGCCATTCCGCCAAAAATATCAATTATTTGCGCCTCCAAAATATCAAATGCCATCGCATTTATGGTAAAATCCCTACGCCCCAAATCCGCGCGAATATCGCTCTCAAACGCCACGCTTTGCGGGTGGCGATTGTCGCTATAATCGCGCTCACTGCGAAAAGTCGTAATCTCACACTTGATTTGCCCTATAAACACACCGATTGTGCCGTATTTCGCGCCGATTGTGATAAGTTTATAATCGCTTAAAATGTCCTGCATTTGGCTTGGCGTAGCAGAAGTGCAAAAGTCAAAATCACTTGGATTGCGCCCCAAAAGATAATCCCTCACGCTTCCGCCCACCAAAAATAGCGTGAATCCACGCGCCTTAAATAGCAAGGCGAGGCTATAAATCGCGTGGGGAATTTTAAAAGATTTTTGCATACATTATTTTTTATATTTTTTAATTTTACGCCTAAAATAAATATACACGCCCAAAATCGCAACCGCGCTTACTAGCACAAAAAGGGCGGCTTGTTTGACTAGGGATTTGATTTTTAGTTCCTCCGCGCTTAAATCCTTGCTCGTAAATGTGTGGATAATCTCGCTAATCTCCATTCCACCGCTAAAAATCGCGCCTATGTAATATCCCAAAATCGTCAAAATTATTACCCAAATCCCCGCGCCCAAAGCCGTGTAAAAGCTAAATTTCGCCAAATTCATTTTTGCTAATCCCGCAGGTAGCGAGATATATTGACGCACAACCGTGATTAGTCGCCCGATAAAGGTGCTTATTTCGCCGTGTGCTTTGAAAAATTCCTCCATTTGATTCATCGTTTTTTCGCTAAAAAAGAAATATTTGCCAAATTTTAACACAAAGATTCGCCCAAATTTTAGCGCGAGAAAGTAATTAAAAAGCGCACCACCTAATGAGCCTAAAATGCCCATAATCACGGCGATTATGGCATTCATTTCGCCTTTATACGCCAAATATCCTGCTGGAATCATAACTACTTCGGAGGGAAAAGGAAAAAAGCTAGATTCCAAAAACATCATCGCAAAAATGCCAAAATATCCAAGCGCACCTACGATTTCTACGATACTTGCCACGATAAAATTTATCATTTCGCCCATTTATACACCTTAAAATCACAAAAATTAAGTTATAATTTTAGCCAAAATTTTTTATAAATAAGGTTTCGCATTGGCAAAAAGGAAAATCAAGCAAGAGGAAAAAGGTGGCGGATTACCGCTATGGATGGGGACTTTTGGCGATTTAATGAGTCTGCTACTAACATTTTTTATCCTACTTTTATCAATGGCGACTTTTGATGAGGAAAAAATCGACCAAGCAATCGGCTCTTTGCAAGGGGCATTAAGCGTTTTGGAATATGGGCTAGAGACAGAAATCACCCCGCCAAATCCGCTCCAAGCCTCGCCTATTCAAGTTGATAGCACCAAAGAAGATGTCCTAAATGTTCTTGCGAGTTTGATGAATGAATACAGCGAAATGACAGAAGTTAGCGATGGACCGGGCATCGAGCTAGAGGAATCCCAAGATGGATTTATCGTGCGAATCCCTGATGATTTGCTATTTGAAAGCGGTAGCGTGGAGATTTCTAACGCAAATGGTAAGATTTTTTTGGAGCGACTCGCCTTAGAAGTGGATAAATTTAAGGATATTTTAAATTTACGAATCATCGGCAATACCGATAATGTGCCATTTCGCGCGGGAAGTGCGGTGGATAATTGGGATTTGTCAAACAAACGCGCCCTAAGCGTTGCAAATATGCTTTTGTCGCTAAAAATTCCGCCAAATATTATGCAAATCGGCGGAGATGCGGACTTTAACCCTGTGGCGGATAATGCCACGCCTGAGGGCAGAGCGAAAAATCGGCGCGTGGATTTGAACTTTAGCTTTGTGGGCGATGTGGGCGACAAAGAGCAAAAGGCAAAGGGGATTATTAACAATATGCAGGGCAATTCTAGTGAATCGAGCGCGAATCTAGGCGCAGATTCGGCGCAAGGCTTTGAATCTAGCGAAAATATGGGTGCAAATCTAAACGCGGATTTAAGCGCGAATCCACTTGAATCGGCAAGTCAAAATAGCGTGGATTTAAATGCAAATGTGGCGAATCCAAGCGTAGATTCGGCGAATCAAACCCAAAATAGCACGAATCTAAATACGAATCCAAGCACGATTCAATCCCCGCAAAATACCACAAATTAAAGGCAGACTATGAGAGAATTATTTGAAGGCGCAGTGAAATTTAAAGAGGAGGATTTCCTAAACCACAAGGAACTTTATGAAAATTTAGGCAAAAAGCAAAATCCCCACACGCTTTTTATATCTTGTGTGGATTCGCGTGTCGTCCCTAATCTCATCACAAACACTTTGCCCGGCGATTTGTTTGTAGTGCGCAATGTCGGCAATATCGTCCCGCCTTATACGGATAACGCAAATGCTATGCGAAGTGGCTACCTTGCGACTACAAGCGCGATTGAGTATGCGCTAAGTATTTTAAATATTAAAAATATCATTATTTGCGGACATAGTAATTGCGGTGCGTGTAGCGCGGCATTTGAGACAAAAGATACGCTAGATTCCACGCCCTATGTGCAAAAATGGTTAGAATTGCTTGAGCCAGTGAAGGCAAAAGTCAATGCGCTAAATCCGCAATCTTACTCCAAAAAAATTTGGCTTTGTGAGCAAATCAATGTCGAATATCAGTTAGAAAATCTTATGACTTATCCCTTTGTGGAGGAAAAATTCGATTCGGGCGAACTCAATATTTATGGGTGGTATTATATCATCGAAACGGGTGAGATTTTAAATTACAATATGATTAAGAGGGAATTTCGCCCCATTCCAAATCCTGCGCAAAACGCGCAAAAATCACATTAAAGGGAGGCAAAATGCAAAAAATGATTTTAATGGCTGGACCTTGCGTGGTAGAGAGCCTAGATTCGCTTAAAATTATCGCAGAGGATTTAGCAAGTGTGGCGCAAAATCCGCGAATCGACTTTTATTTTAAAGCGAGTTTTGATAAGGCAAATCGCACGAGTTTGGAGAATTTTAGGGGAATCGGCATTGAAAAGGGCTTAAGCGCACTTGCCACAATCAAAAAAGATTTTGGCTATAAAATTATTACCGACATTCACGAGCCAAATCAAGTCGCCCCTGCGAGTGAAGTGGCGGATATTTTGCAAATCCCTGCGCTTTTGTGTCGCCAAACGGATTTGATTGTGGCAGCGGCAAAAAGCGATAAGATTGTAAATATCAAAAAAGGGCAGTTTATGAATCCGCGTGATATGCAATACACTGCGCTTAAGGCGTTAAAAACGCGCGATTCATCGCTTGAATACGCAAATTATGAATGCGCCAAAAAGCTAGGCGTTTGGCTAACTGAGCGAGGCAGTAGCTTTGGCTATGGCAATTTGGTGGTGGATATGCGAGGTTTAGCCATTATGCGCGAATTTGCGCCTGTGATTTTTGATATGACACATAGCATTCAAATGCCCGGCGGTGGCGGTGGTAAAAGTAGCGGAGAGAGAGAATTTGCGCCCATTTTGGCAAGAGCGGCGGCTGCGGTGGGAGTCGATGGATTTTTCGCTGAGGTGCATAATGACGCACCAAACGCGCTTAGCGATGGCGCAAATATGCTTGACTCTAAAAAAATAGGCGATTTAGTGGAAGTTTTATTGCGAATCGCTGAGGCGAGTCAAAATTAAAAAATGAAAGGATAAAAAATGACAACATTTGAGGGAAATTTACAGCTAAATGGTAGCGAAAAAGTCGCAATCATCGCATCTAGGTTCAATCACCTTATCGTAGATAGGCTAGTTGAGGGCGCGGTGGATAGTTTCAAGCGACACGGCGGGAATGCGGATAATCTAAATTTGATTTTAGCACCCGGGGCGTATGAACTGCCTTTCGTGCTAAATCGCATTTTAAAGCAAGATGAGTATGACGGGATTTGTTGCGTGGGAGCGGTGATTCGCGGAGCTACGCCACATTTTGATTATGTGAGTGCGGAGGCGACAAAGGGCATTGCAAATGCCACGATGAAATACGATGCGTGTGTGAGTTTCGGGCTTTTGACGACTGATAGTATCGAACAAGCAATCGAACGCGCGGGGACAAAAGTCGGCAATAAGGGCTTTGAGGCGATGAACGCGCTAATTGAGCTAATGAATCTTTACAATAAGTTAGTGTAAATGGCGACTAGAACTCACGCGCGAGAAATGGTTGTAGAGTTGCTCTACGCTTATGCGATGGGCAATGAGCGCATTTTTGATTTTGCCGATGAACTTTTAGAGGCAAAAAAGATTCGCAACGCACAAGCGGACTTCGCAAAGGGCTTATTTAACGGCGTGGTGGCACATTTGCAAAAGATTGATAGCATAATTGAGGCGAATCTTAAAAGCTGGGAGCTAAGCCGACTTGGCGTGATTGATAAGTGCATTTTGCGACTTGGTGTGTATGAGATTTTAAAGGGCGATATTGACGCGCCTGTGGCGATAAATGAGGCGATTGAGATTGCAAAGATACTAGGCGCAGAAAATACAGGAAAATTTGTGAATGGGGTGTTAGATGCGATAAGTAAAGGCGGGTTTGATTTGACAAAAGGCGTGGAATCGGCGAAAAATTCGTCTTTGGGTGCATCTTGCGGAGATTTGGCAAATTTCGAGTGTTCGCAGACTCCAAGTCTAGTCTCACACTCAAAATTTGCCAAAAACTCCACAACTTCCACCGCAAATACTAGAATTGTGGATACAAATCAAAGCGATTCGAACGATTCAAACGGCGAATCCGCCGAATCGTCATTGCGAGGCAGTGGCAAAGCCACAACGAAGCAATCCAAAAAAAATAATCGTGCGACAGCACGAACAAAATCTCGCCCGATTCGTGGTGCAAAAAAATATGGCGAATCTGAAAAACCAAAAAGCAATAGATTTACAAAATCTACGAATCGCACTCACACTTCGTCATTGCGAGAATCTGCGTCAGCAGATTCGTGGCAATCCAAATCACGCGATTCTAATAAAAAAACAAAACCCACAAAATCACAAGATTCACACAGAGATTCAAAAGATTCAAAAAATGGATTGCCACGATTTGCCAAAGGCAAATCTCGCAATGACAATGTAAAAAGCCCAAAATCCACACAAAAGAGAAATACAAAATGACAAAGCTAATCATCGCCCTTGATATGCCGACAAAGGCTCAAAATCTCTCTCTTTGTGAGAATTTAGCGCAAAAATTAGATTCTAGCGACTTAAGCAATCTTTATTTAAAAATCGGGCTTCGCTCTTTTATCCGCGATGGCGCGGAGTTTGTAAGGGATTTGCAAGGATTAAAATTTAGGATTTTTTTGGATTTAAAACTCTATGATATTCCAAACACAATGCTTGATTCACTGCGTGAGATAGCGGATTTGGGCGTGGATATAGTAACAATTCACGCTAGTAGCGGGCG
The DNA here is from genome assembly GCA_050872665.1 of Helicobacteraceae bacterium. Taxonomy (GTDB): domain Bacteria; phylum Campylobacterota; class Campylobacteria; order Campylobacterales; family Helicobacteraceae; genus NHYM01. Next base: position 2,491 of record JBNMHH010000060.1, on the reverse strand, counting down.
AATCGCAATGCGTGAAATAGCAAACTTTGCTAAATTGCAAAAAACCGCACCTTTGATTTTTGCCGTAACCGCGCTAACTAGCTTTGATGAGGTGGCGTATAGTGAGATTTATCGTAGCAACATTAGCGATTCGGTGGCGAATCTATCCCAAATAGCCCAAGATTGCGGAATAGATGGCATTGTGTGTTCGCCATTTGAGAGTAAAGAAGTCAAAGAAAAATTTAATTTGCTTACTTTAACTCCAGCGATTCGCCCTGTGGCAAGTGATTTTAGCGTGGATTTGGGGCTAGATTTGGCAAATCAAAAAGATGACCAAAAACGCTCCGCAACGCTATCTTTTGCGTTATCGCAAAAAAGCGATTTTTTAGTCATTGGGCGTCCCATTTACACGCACAAAGAGCCTATTTTGCTTACAAAACACATAATCCAAAAATTAAAGGAACAATAATGGAAATTTTACGGACAAAAAACGACTTGCGATTGTGGCGCAGGGAAGTAGTCAAGCATCAAAGATTAGGATTCGCCCCCACTATGGGCGCATTGCACGATGGGCATCTATCGCTTATTCGCGCTAGTAAGCGCGATAATGAAAAAACGCTTGTTTCTATCTTTGTAAATCCCGCGCAGTTTGGCGTGAATGAGGACTTTGACAAATATCCGCGTAACGAGCAAAGCGACATTGAGCTATGCAAGAAAAATGGCGTAGATGCGGTGTTTTTGCCCAATATCGCCGAAATGTATGAGAGTGGCAATGAGACTAACATAATCCCGCCCAAAAATTTAGCCACGAGTTTTGAGGGCGGTTTGCGTAGTGGGCATTTTAATGGTGTTTTGCGCGTGGTGCTAAAGTTTTTTAATCTCATTCGCCCAAATAATGCCTACTTTGGGCAAAAAGACGCGCAACAGCTACTCATCATCAAAAAAATGGTTAGTGATTTGTTTTTGCCTATCAATATTGTGCCTTGCCCTATTGTGCGGGATTCGCAAGGTTTGGCATTAAGCTCACGCAATGCGTATTTAAAAGCAGATTCCTATCAAAACGCCCTAAAGATTCCACACGCGATAAATGCCGTAAAAGAAGCGTTTGACAAAGGCGAAGTGGATTCTAAAATCTTAGAAAATATCGCGCTAAAACACTTAGAGCCACTAAAGATTGATTATTGTAAAATCGTGGATTTTAACTTAAAAGCGCAAAAAAAAGTGCGCGAAAATGCCACGCTATTGCTAATTGCCGTGCGTGTGGCGGTGGGCAATCAGCAATATGACAATGGCAAACTAAGCGAAGTGCGCCTTTTGGATAATATTTGGTTTTAAAATTGCTTATGAGTTACAAAAATAAAAAAAGGAAATAGAAATGTTTAAAATGATATTTAAAGCGTTGATTGTGACAATCTTTTGTGTGCCGTTAGTGGCGGAGGATTCGGCGCAAAATGGCGTGGATTCAAGTGCGAATCAAACCACAAGCGAATTCATAGAGGCGTTGCGTGGTGGGGACAAGAGTGGCGATATAAATTTGCTTTTTAGCCTAAATCGCGCATCACCGACAATGGGGAATGGCAGTATTTTTCAAAACAGCGCGTATTTGGCGACTTCCTTTGGGCTTTATTATAAAAGCGCGTTTTATGGATATTTTCGGCTGAATCTGGGCTTTCGTGGGGCGTTAGCATTATGGGAGCAAAGCAGAAAAACGCAATTTGATAATCGTGGCAAAGGTAGCGCGGCGCGGGATTTTTGGGATAAAAATATTGCAATGGTTGCGCGGAGCTATTTGGAGTATTTTGACGGCGACACGAGCATAAAAGCAGGGCGAATCGAGGATAAAACCGATATGATTGATAGGCACATTGATGGCGTGTGGCTTAGCAATAAAAGCGCAGGGTGGCTTTTGATTGATATTATTTATATGAATCAAGTCGGGCGCGTGGTGGATAGAGAGCTAAGCGGATTTGATAAATTTACGCGTTATGATTATGATAGTGTAAATGACAAGGTTGTTACAAAAGGTAACTCCAAATACGGCGGGGCATATTATTTGGGGCTGACTTTTGAGCTATTTGATTGGCTGAAATTAAAGGCTTATGGGCTGACTTCGCCACAGATTTATAGCTTTGTGGCGGGGAAAATCGACATTAACACAATGTATTTTTTATTAAATGGCGGATTCGTGGGCGGATTTGAGCATCGATATGGGAAGATTCGCGCGGAAAATGATGGACGCTGGAGCTACCTTGCACACGCTGATATGGGAGGAAAATATGATCCGCAATATGGACTATTTTACGCTACGCTTGGCTATCGTGGGACGCAAAGCAAGGCTGGGATTGGCTCACTAAATCACACGGGAAATACCTTTAATCCATTTTTTATTTCAGTGGCAACGCGCTAGAAAATGCCAAAGCACTGCATTTGGTGTATGGAAAGATTGGCTTTAAGGTGGATTTTTTGGATATTTTTGTGCTTTATGGATATAATTTTTTTAAAGGCGATATTT
>JBNMHH010000059.1:0-9371 GCA_050872665.1 Helicobacteraceae bacterium | reverse complement strand
TTTTTTATCAAACTCGCCTTTGGAATTCACGCGCAAAAGCGGTTGCGTGATTCTATCTGCACCATACATAATCTTAGCGCAAAAATATCCTTTGATACAATTTAGCCCACGATTCACGGGCGATTCGGGGTCGCCTTTGACAGCTACGATTTGTTTATCTTTCGTAGCCACCATAATCCCGCAACCTGTCCCGCAAAATCGGCACGCTGCTTTATCCCATTTCCACCCTTTTTCGCCTGTCGCGGCGTCTAAGGATTTTGGAATGGTGATTCCTGCGGTGGCTGCAGCACTTGCAACCGCCGCACTTTTCAAAAACTCTCGTCTTTGCATATTTGTCTGCATTCATTACCTCCCAAATTAAAATGATTTTAAAACAATATTTGCTTTAAAAACGCCAAATTTTATCAAATAACTAAAAGTTAAAATTTGACTTAAATCAATAAATATTATACAAATTTTTATATAACGCTTTGTGCCAAAAAATGCGAATCTAACCTAAAGCGCGAGAATTTTTAGATTTTATGATTTTAAAAAATTTAAAAATTTTGATTCGCGCGTTTGGATTCGCATAACAAAATTTTACCCAAATTTCGCCAAAAAAACTTATAATTTTTTAGCCTTTTGTGGAATCTAAAATTATGATAGAATCGCGCCAAAATTTTTAAAATATAAGGATTCGCAAATGCAGATTTCACTTGATGATATTACGCAAGTAGCGGAGTTTTTTAGCATTGTGCATCATATCCCGGGGCGCATTCGCATTCGCGTGAATGTCTCCAAAATCCCCGCCATTAAAAAATGGGCAAATGAGACGCCACTAAGGGAGTTTTTGGGGGTGAGAGAGGCGAGTGAGAAATTTATCATCGCACTTTTAGAAAAGCTACCAGCGGTGAAAAATATCAAGGTTAATGCCATTATCGGTAGCGCGACTATCGAGTATGATAAAAATCTTTTTGCGCCAAATTTATGGGAATGCTGGGTGAAAAAGGAAAATTTAGAGATGATTCAAAATTGTTTAAATGAAAATTTAAATTGATTTAGGTGGCAAAAATGAGCGAATCTTTAGAAAAAACAACAGCACGAAAAACTGCGCGAAGTGGTGTGCGAAAAACTGCGCGAAGTGGTGTGCGAAAAACTGCGCGAAGCGAATCAAAAAAGAGCGAATCTAAAAAAGTCAAAGCAAAAATAAGCAAATCACAAAAGATTCAAGCGCAAAGTGGCAAATCTAACGAATCACAAAGCAACGAATCTAAAAATTCGCGCATTTTATTTTTAGCAATAAATGAGAGAGAAAAATCGCTAAAATTTTATGAATCGCTATGTGGTTTTAATGGCGTGGATTCGGATAATTTGGCGAATCTGCAACATAAAAATTTGCAAAATTTTTTAGATGAAAATTTATGCGCAATTTTTATGCGAATCGCAAAAAAAGAAAGCGAAATGTTGGCAAATGCAAGGGCGATTTTGCAAAAAATAAGTGTAGATTCGAGCGTGGATTCGGCGGATTTAAACGCAGATTCGAGCATAGATTCGAGTGTGGATTCGCGCGAATCAAACGAATCAATTTTATTGCCAAGTGCGTTGCCCAATGATATTTTAGGCGCATTATTAAATGAAATGGGGGATTTGGCGCATTTAAATATTTTGGCTTTAGGCGTTGAATCTCATCACTTAAAAACTTGTGATTTTTTAATCAAAACAGCACAACAAATAACGGCAGACGCGCAAATAATTGACATTCTATATCAATTACAAGCCTTAAGTTACAATCATCACATTCCGCTTTTAAATGGCGAATCGCCCAAAGAAAACGCGAATCCAAATAGCGCGAATCCACCAAATCCAAGCGCGATTCCACCATTACTAAGCGATTTATTAAAACAAAGTCCGCTTTTAAATGAATTTAAAGGCGCATTTGATTCATTGCAAAATATTTACGCTCAAACCAAAATCATCGTCCAAAAACTCGAGCGCGGGGAATTAAGCCAAGATGAATTAGTAGCGTTTTTACAAAAATTGCGTTTTTAATTTTGCTATTATTTTTTGCAAAAAAAGCGAAAAATTATGCTATGATTCGCGCCACATTTTATTTTAAAAGGAGTTCAAAATGGCATTACCAGTTATCTTAGGTTTAGTCATCGGCGGCGGCGTAGTTTATGCTTACAACAATAGAGATGAGTTACAAAAGCAACTCAAAGAAAAAAGCAAAGATTTAAAATCAAATCTTAAAAAAGGACAAGAGGCATTAGGCAAAGTTAGAGGCAGAGCGAAAAATTTGGCTCAAAGTTTGAGCGCAGATGAAAGCACAAAGGGCAAAAGGACAAGGGCTACAAAAGGCACAAAAGCTACAAAATCCACAGCACCCAAAACCACAAGGCGAAGACGAGGCGCAAAAAGCGTGGCAGAGACAACAGCGACAAGCGCGACAACAACGGCGACAGAAGCGACTCTTATTCCAAACTCACTAAATTAAAAGGATAAAAAATGATTTTAAATACAGGAGATAAAAGGTCAGTTGTAGGAAATGCGGTTAGTGGCGGTGTAGCAGGGCTTTTGGTGGCGTCTTATGTGAATTACAAAGATTACAAAAACGGCACAATTTCGCAAAATCAAGCCATAAGCAATACGCTTTCAGTGGGCGCACAAGCAGCGATTGCGACAGGTTGCGCTATCGGCGTGGCAAATGCGCTAGGCGATAATAGCAAAAGCAATTTTGCAGCATTGCTTGAATCAAGCGCGTATATTTTAGCGGGAGTAGCGGGAGTGTATGTCGTAAGCACTCTTAATGAAAATAAAAAATTATTAGGAGTTAGAAATGGCAAGTAGTGAAAATTGCAATTTGGATTCATTGCAAAGCAATCCATATATCGCAAAAGAAAGCGATAGTGAATCAAAAAAAAGCGATGATAAATCTAGCGCGAATCAAAGTGCAAATCAAAATGATTACGGCACGAATCAAAACGCAAATAATACGAGTGCCACAAATGCACTTAGTTCGTTTTTTAATTCTGGCAATTCACAGCAAGATTTCCTAAAAGGCGCGTTTATCGGCGCGGTAGCGACTTTTATCCTTACTAATAAGGACGCGCAAAGAGCGATTTTTAAAGGATTTGCCAAAATTTCAAGCCTTTTTGAAATGGGCATAGAAGAGCTAAAAGAGCGATACGAAGACGCCAAAGCGGAAGTGGATTCAAAGTAAATAATGGCTTTAAAATCCACGCACGATACGGCAAAAACTGCGTCTAATCCACAAAGTCCCTCGCAAAATCCCTCTGTGCGCCTAAAGCTAGTGCATAGCACGAAAAATAGGGCGAGGTTTTCTTACGCGCTAAAAAGGGGCGTTGCGATTCAAGCAATGCCTTTGCGCCTAAGCCTAGAGGAGATAGATGGCATAAAATCCGTGCGTGTGAATGAGATTTTAAATAATATCATCATCAATTATAGTGGCGATTTGGCGCGAATCGAGCGCAAAATTTTTGCCTTACTGCAAAATCTGCTAACCACTTCTAATCGCAAAGTCTCAAGTGCGAGTGTTTTTACCCTGCGCGATGAGATTCCTAGCAGTGCCGAAGTGGTGCGCTCTGCTACCGCGCTAATTAGTGAGCCTTTTATTAAGCCTTTAGCTGGGAAAGCGACATTTAGCACAATCGCTGCATATCCATTGCTAAAAAGTGGTGTGAAAGAGGCATTTAGCGAGGGTGTAACCTCGCGTGTGCTGGAGGCTATGGCGGTGGCGATTTCGCTTTATCGTGCGGATTTTCGCACGGCAAATTCCACAAACTTTATGCTAACTTTGGGCGAATACATTGAAGAAATGACAATGTATAAAAGCGATGATTTGCTAAAAGAGCTTAGCAAACCGCAAGGTGGCGAAGCGTGGGTGGAAAAGCATATAAATGGCAAGGCGGAATTAGTGCTTACAAAGGCAGAGGATTTGCAAATCGGCGATATTGTCGTGGTGGGCGCGGGGGACAGCATACTAATTGACGGACATATCGTATCTGGCGAAGCAATGGTGAATCAAATCTCAATGACAGGCGAAGCCACGCCTGTAAAACGCTCTAGGGGCGATAGGGTGCTTTCTGGCACAATCGTGCAAGAGGGGCGAATCAAAGTGTGGGCAGAAACCGTGGGTAGCCAAACCGCCACCGCGCGAATCAAAAGCTATATCCAAGAAACGCTCACGCAAAAATCCGCAATTCAGCTCTCCGCGTCCAAAATGGCAGATAAACTCGTGCCAATCACGCTTGGACTTGCAATTCTATCTTATGTCTTTAACCGCGATTTAACGCGCGTGGCAAGTGTGCTCCAAGCGGATTATTCCTGCGCTTTAAAACTTGCTACGCCTGTGGCGTTTAAGTCCGCGATTTCAAGTGCTGGAAAAAATGGCATTATTATCAAAGGTGCAAAAAGCCTTGAATCGCTTAACGAAGCCGAAATCTTTATCTTTGATAAAACAGGCACACTAACTAAAGGCGAATTAGAAGTCATTGAAGTGCATAGTTTTTCAAGCGAGTGGGATAAAGAGCAGATTTTGAATTTATCGGCAAGTATTGAGGAGCATTATTTTCACCCTGTGGCGGAGGCGGTTGTAAAAGCGGCAAAAGAGCGCAAATTTAATCATATCCACCACGATGAGGTAACTTTCATAGTCGCGCACGGCGTAAAAAGCCAAATCGATGGCAAAAAAGTCCTAATGGGGAATCGCCACTTTTTAGAGGACGATGAGGGCATAGATATGAAAGCACACGAATCGCAGATTCAATCACTGCTAAAATCAGGGCATACGCCGTTATTTATAAGCTATGATAATAAGTTGCTTGGGCTTATTTTGCTAAAAGATTCATTGCGTCCTAACGCTAAAGAGGCGATTGCGCGACTTCGCAAAAGTGGCGTGAAGCAAATCATAATGCTTACAGGCGATGAGGAAAGCAAAGCAAAAGAAATCGCCGATGAGCTAGGAATCGATAGATTTTATGCCAAACTTTTGCCTACACAAAAGGCGGAAATCCTTGAATCCATAATGAGCGAGGGGCATAAAGTCGCCTTTGTGGGGGACGGCATAAATGACGCTCCCGCGCTTATCAAGGCTCACAGCGGGATTGGAATGTGTAAAGGCGCAGATATAGCCAAAGCGAGTGCGGATATAGTTTTGCTAAAAGATGATATTGAATCGGTGGCAGACGCGAGAGAATACGCTATCGAGTGCCTAAACAAAGTTAATAAAAACTTCAAAATCACCGTGGTGGTAAATAGCGCGATTTTGGCTCTTGCGACTTTTGGTAAGTTATCCCCAATTTACACGGCATTTTTGCATAATGGCACGACTATCGGCTTATTGCTAAACGCACTTCGTGGCATAAGCGTAAGGAAAAGGTAATGCCACTAATGCCTTTAGCGTTGCTTGGGTGCATAGTGCTATTTTGCAAGGTGGCAAATAAAAGTGCCAAAAAATTTAAAAAAATCTATAAGGAGAGCAAATGAAAGGTAGAAAATCTAAACAAAGCGCAGATTTAAGTGCGAATCAGGTGGCAAAAAGTGCAAATAATCGCGCTGTTTCAAGTGTGAATCGCAGGATTCGCGCCAAAAAGGGCGATTTAGGCGAATCTAAAGGTTCAAGCCTAAGCCTAAAAACGCTTCAAGTCGCAGAGATTTTTTCCTCTGCCGAATCCAAAAGAGAATTTGCCAAACTAGGAATGAGTGCTTCTTTGCTTATCTGTGTAGGTAGCGCGTTTTTTAAGGGCAATTTTGCCAAAAATCTACATATCGCTTCAGGTGTCGCGTTAGTTGGCTTTAGCATTTGGCATCATAGTTTGTATGAGAAATAAAAAAAATATTGATTTTTTGTAGCCATTTTGGGTAAATTTAAAGTAATTTTTAACACTTATTTGCCTATAATTCCAAATTTTTATTTAAAAATTTATATTTTTTTGAAAGGGTATCATAATGAAAAATTTAGCAACTGACAATTTTCCAAATGGCAAGAGTTTAAGGGGGGGGGGCGAAAGGCAATGAAAAATTTAATATCTAGCGTGTCATTGCAAGTGTCGCAAATCTCACCAATACACATTTCTAGCGGTGGCGATGTGCTGGATACGGACTTTGGCATTTTGCGTAAGAAAATCGGCTTTCAAAGGCAGAGTAGTTGCAAACTGCACTGCCCTGTGGAGCTAAAAGATATTTTGCAAAAAATGGTGGATTTTAGGGGCATAAAGCACCGCACTTTCGAGTATTTGCTAGACATTGCCCATATCAAGCAATATCCGCGCGGTAGCATTATCGCCTACAAAGATGATAAGTGCGATTCGCTTTACTACCTATTTCACGGCTCTGTCAAGGCATTTAAGCATAATAAAAGTGGCAAGGAAGCCATTATAAATATCTATTTAAGCGAGTGTGCGATGAAAAATGAGCCACCGCTAATCAACTACGGCGTGTTTATCGACAATATCGCGCGAAATACGATTCAGGCACTAGAGCCGTGCCGTGTGCTGACTTTGCCGATACATAGTTTTAGAGAGTTGCTAAAAAGCGACATTATTTTGGCAAATAATTTTTTAGAACGCGCAAACAGCGTCCTAAACGAGCTAAATTACTTTGTGGATTTAAGCCTTATGGATTCACGCGCGAAAGTCATAAGCATTTTGGAGCGCAATCCGCATATTTTGGCAAATGTCAGCAAAAAACTCATCGCAAGTCTGCTAAATATCTCGCAAGAGACGCTTTCAAGGATATTGCAAGAATTGGATTTGATTCACATTGCAAGATAAGATATTGTGCAAAGGTTTGCACCTTTGCAATGAAGTAGGGCGAATCGCCACCACTTCGTCATTGCGAGACTTGACTTTAGGCAAGTCTATGACGATGGGTGTGGTGATTCGTGAATTGAATGCGAATTGCTACCATTTGTCATTATGAGGGGGGGGGAATAAAACGACCGAAGAAATTATTTTAGAAACTCGCTGACTTTAAGCGAATCTAAAAGGGCGAATCGTGGCTAAGATTCGCCAAAAAATTTAAGCGCGTTGTAAGTTTTTATTGCTAATTTTGCTAAAAAACAAAATCCCAAGCCACGCTACAAATCCGCTAACTACGATTAACGCGCCTAGCATTGCGTCATCAACGCTTAAATCCAAAAACGCCTCGCCTTCAGCAATCGCAGCAATGGTGCAATCCACAAGCCACATTAGCGTAGCACCCGCATACATTAGGGCTAAAATACCACTTTTTTGGCTTCTATCTTTGAAATACCAAAATAGCCCAGCGCAAAGCGTGGCAAAAGCCGTGATAAGCAAACACATTTTTTCGCCTCCATTAAAATTGCGGATTTAGATTCGCCATATTTTTTGCGCGGATTTTTTCCACCAAAGAGCAACCCAAAAACCACACAATAGGGATAAAAATATCCATCGCACCGCCGATTAGCAAAATTTCATTTAACATAATCTGCGTTTCCTCCGCGCTTTGCATTGCCGTTAAGAAAGGTGGATATGCAACAATCTCGCCGTGCCAAATATGCTCGATGGCAAGTAAAAAGATTCCGCCCCAAAGCATAGTGATGAGCCACGATAATTTCGTGCTTAGTGGGATTTTAGTCGAATCTCTGTGGGGATTTTGCGCCTCTTTTTTCTCTACTACTTTTTTAATCAAATGAACCGCGATGACTTCGGGTATCGCTGCCGTAAAACAAGCCATTTTTTCTCCTTTGAAAATTAGATTCGCGCTTAATTTAAACGCGATTTTGCGATTTTAGTAAAGATTTTTTAAAAATGCCTTAAGATTCATAGATTTTTTTGTAAAAAATGCACCAAAATCCATTTTTGTAGCAAAAGGTGTGAATATTTCTTTGGCAAATACAAAATATTATGATATGTGGATTGCTTCGGCGAATCTGCGATTCGCCTCGCAATGACAAGTGGGAGAGTTGTCATTGCGAGTGAGTGAAACGAACGAAGCAATCTAAAAAAGTCAAAGTGGATTGTTTTGATTTTTGGTGTTTGCCCGAATCTCACAATGACGAGGTGGCAGAGAGATTCTACTTCGTATGGATTTTATTTTTTTGAGTTTCATAAGATTTACTTATGGATACTTTGCTACGCTGCGTTTCGCTCAGTATGACGAGTGGAGGCGTAGATTCACGCTTTGTGTGTATTTTGTGGATTGCCACAAAATCCTACAGATTTTCTTGCAATGACAAGTGGGAGAGTCGTCATTGCAAGTGAGTGAAACTAGCGAAGCAATCCAAAAAAACAAAAGTGGATTGCCACGATTTTGCTACGCAAAATCTCGCAATGATAAAAAGGTGTGGATTGTTTTGCGCCGAATCTATGATTTGCCTTGCAATGACGGTGTGGGGCAGATTCGCGCTATGTGCGGATTTTTTCAGATTCGGCTAATCCACCAAAAATCGCTTTGTTTGCTTTAGCTTTTCCATTTGTGTAGATAGCGTGTATTTGTCGCGTTGTAGTGCTTCTAAAAGCTCATCGACTAATGCTCTAGCGCAAAGTAAATCACTATGATTTTCAAAATGTGGGAGTTTATCTAGCAACGCTAATGCGCTGTCATAATTTTTATTTACAAGTGCGATTTTAAGCGAATCTAACCACGAATCTGTGCTAATTTCCGTGTCTATCGAATCTTTTGACAAATCACTATCGCCAAATTCTGCGCGCTCATTCATCGCGCCAAATCAGGGTGAATCTCACGCCACGCATCAAGCAATCCGCGCGTAACCTTAATTACAATGTCGATTTTGGCGTTGTCATTATCCAAATTCGCTTGTGTCAAAAACTTAATTTGCTGCATATAAAGCCCTGTGAGATAATGTGCCACTTCGCCACCATTATCGTAATCAAGCACATTTAAAAGCTCTGTAAAAATATCTGTCGTGCGGTTAATGTAGTAGATTTTTTTCTCAATATCGCCTGAATCAATGCTCTTTTTTGCTAGGCTAGAAAAGCGCAAAATGCCCTCATATAGCATTTCAATCAGCTTTGATGGCGATTCCACATTTATGTGGGTTTGTTGATAAAGATTATATGCGTTTTGATTTGTCATTATTTTTGCCTCCAAAAATTTCCTTTAATTTTATTTGCGCTTATCGGCGATAGATTGCTCGATAAGCATATTTAGGTGATTTGCCGAGTTATTAACCTTTGCGATTTGGCTATCATAGGCGGCAAATCGATTCGCCATAGTTTCATATCGGCTATTTAGCATTTCTAAGTTGCGTTTTCGCTCATCTTTTAATCGTTTATCATCATTGCTTAAATTTTCCTCAAATAGCTTTAGGCGCGAATCGCCCATACCGATAAGCGAATCAAGTTCCTTTTCCACAAGGCTAAAAATCCCGCTTTGTTCAGATTCCTTGC
>JBNMHH010000058.1:0-9436 GCA_050872665.1 Helicobacteraceae bacterium | reverse complement strand
GCATTCCCGCGTGTGGAATAATTTATCATTGCAAGGCGAATCATAGATTCACGCAAAGCAATCCAAACCTGCGCTCGTCATTGCGAGTGAGTGTAACGAACGAAGCAATCCACGAATCCTAAAAATAGATTGCTTTGCGCGAATCTGCGATTCGCCCTCGCAATGACAAAATATTCCACGCGTGGGAATGCCATTTGCTTAAAAGATTCGCAAAAAAAATCATTTCAAAAAAGGATTTTGGAAGTTGAGGATATTTCTAGCATTATTATTATTGGCGAATCTCGCGCTATGCGCGAAAATAAAGGATATTAGCAGTATTTTGGGTGTGCGTGAGAACGAGCTAACAGGCTATGGGCTGATTATCGGGCTAAATGGCACGGGCGATAAAAGTGGCTCAAAATTCACTATGCAGGCGGTTTCAAATATGCTTGAGACGATGAATATTAAGGTTTCGCCTGATGACATAAAGTCTAAAAATGTCGCCGCTGTGATTGTGAGTGCGAAACTGCCTCCGTTCGCTCGTGCGGGGGATAAAATCGATGTTTTTGTCTCATCTATCGGCGATGCGAAGTCTTTGTCGGGTGGGACGCTCGTGCTGACGCCACTTACAGCAATCGATGGCAATGTCTATGCCGTAGCACAGGGCAATATCTCGCTTGGTGCGAATGCGCCTAGCGCCACGATAGCAAACGCTGGGATTATCGAGCGGGAGCTGGTTTATGACATTTACAACAAGCAAAATGCGACTTTGAGCCTAAAAGATTCAAACTTTAAAAATGCCTTTGGGGTGCAGGAGAGCATAAACGCGCATTTTGGGGACAAAGTGGCACTTGCCAAAGACCCGCGCACCATTGCGCTGACAAAGCCACAAAATATGGGAATGGTGGAGTTTCTCTCGCTCGTGGGCGAAATCGAGGTGCGCTATGACAAGGGCGATAAAATCATCATCGATGAGGCAAATGGCACGATTATCACGGGGCGCGACATAACAATCGAGCCAATTACCATAAGCTACGGCGATATAACGATTCATATCGAGGATAAATCCGTGAGCGTGGGGAATACAGCGAGTGTAGATTCGGCGAAAAGTGCGAAAGGCGCAAGTGCAAAGAGTGCGCAGAGTCCCACTATCGCTTCGCTTGTAAGCGCATTGCAACGCATAGGCACGACTTCGCAAAATATCATCGCCATTCTAAATGCGATGAAAAAAAGTGGCGCAATCAATGTGAGTATCGAGTCGATTTAGATTCGCACGAAATTTACGCTACGAATCGCTAGAATCTATCAATCACTAATCTATGCCACGATTATCCGAGCAACGCTTTTTGCAAGTCTCAGCTTGGAGTGTGCCTTTGCCATAGCGTTTGTTGCAGTTTTGCATACAACCTTTGACTTTGATAGCCTCACACATTCCGCGACTACGCTCACAGCTAGTTGAGCAATCCAAACGAGTTCTATTAGACTGAATACACTTATTTAGGCAGTTTGTATAGACTTCATTGCAATTACTTGAGGTAAAGCCAAAAGTCGCCTTTTTGTTATTATCACACCCGCTAATAAAAAATGTGCCAAAACCCACAACCGCCAAAAATAGCCATTTTTTCATTATTTTTGTCCCCTTTATAATAGAATTAAGATTAAATAATAAATCCACACAAACGCCATAAACGCACACGCCACGAGTTGAATCGCACTTCCCATATCTTTTGCCTTTTTGGCAAATAGGTGGATTTCCAATCCCGCAAAGTCGATGGCATTTTCAATCGCGCTATTTGTCAGCTCCGCAATAATCGCCAAAACGCAAGGCAAAATCAGCAATATTTTATCCGCAAAAGATTCGCCCAAATACGCGCCAAGCGGGATTAAAATCACTGATACAATTAAAATCTGCCTAAATGCTTCTTCCTCGTAAAATGCCGCTTTTAGCCCGTGCAATGAATAAAAAAAAGCGTTGTAGATTCGTTTGAATCCACGCTTTCCTTTTTTATTGTTGCGAATTGGTGGATTGCCACGATTTTGGCGTTTGCCCAAATCTCGCAATGACGATTTACGCGATTTGCCAGAAACTGCTACACATTCGCGCATTTTATGCTTTTTTTTCTTAGCCATAATGTCTCCAAAAGTTTTATATAAAAAATTTTACAAAAATTTATTTAACACAAATCTTAAAAATTCGATTTGGTTTCTACCTAAGATAAGGACATCTTAGTTATATTTTTTTAAAAAGGAGTTTAAAATGGCTTTTCAAGTCAATACTAACATAAATGCGATGAACTCGCATGTTCAGGCTACACTAACTCAGCGTTCTATGAAAGACTCGCTGGAAAAATTAAGCTCAGGTTTGAGGATTAACAAAGCGGCAGATGACGCTTCTGGTATGACCATTGCGGATAGTTTGCGCTCTCAAGCAGGTGCTTTGGGACAAGCGATTAGAAATGTTAATGATGCTATGGGCATTATCCAAATTGCGGATAAAGCTATGGATGAACAAATCAAGATTTTGGATACCGTTAAGCAAAAAGCTACACAAGCTGCGCAAGATGGTCAAACTACAGAATCTCGACAAGCGATTCAAGCAGACATTATTCGTCTTATTCAAGGTTTGGATTATATTGGTAACACCACTACATTCAACGGACAGGCTTTGCTCTCTGGGCAATTCACTAACAAAGAATTCCAAGTGGGTGCTTACTCTAACCAAAGCATTAAGGCTTCTATCGGTTCAACTACAAGCGATAAAATCGGGCATGTGCGAATCGAAACAGGCGATATGATTAAAGAATCTTTTGATGCTCATGTGCGCTTTAGACAAGTAGATGGTGTCAATGATGCTGTGCTAGAAAGCGTGAGAATCTCTCACACTGCAGGGACAGGACTTGGTGTTTTAACTGAGGTTATTAACAAAAGCTCAGACAAAACAGGTATCAAGGCTAACTGGAATGTAATTTCTACTTCCGATGTTTCTGTCGTATCTGGAGCTATCAACAATGTGTCTATTAACGGATTGTTGCTAGGAAATATCACAGGGATTAAAGCAAATGACTCTGATGGTAGATTAGTCCAAGCGATAAACAAAGTTACAAGCGACACAGGTGTTGAAGCATATACAGATGCCGAAGGACGCCTAAACTTGCGAAGCACAGATGGACGCGGTATTACATTCTATGGTGAATCTGGCGATGACCAAATGGCAATAGAGTCAATGAATAACGGAGACGATATTGACAGCGGAAAAGGCTCAGAAAACTTTGGACGATTAACACTTGTCCGCGTTGATGCGAGAGATGTTGTTATCACTGAAGCTAATGATGCGACAGGCACTGAGTATGCACAACTTGGTTTCGTAGATGATATGGATGTAACAGCCCAAACAACTGCAAACCTAAGAAATGTAATGGGGCTTTTTGGAAATGATATTCGCTCCGCTGCGGGTGTGAATTTCAACAACCTAAAAAGACAAGAAGCGACAGATAAACAACTAGGTATGCAATCAGGTGTAACAAGCCTAAAAGGCGCGATGCTAACTATGGACATAGCCGAATCTGCTATTAAGCAACTTGACAAAGTGCGCTCGGATTTAGGTTCTGTGCAAGGGCAAATGATAAGCACTGTGAATAACATTAGCGTTACTCAAGTGAATGTCCAAGCCGCTGAATCTCAAATCCGCGAAGTGGATTTTGCTGCTGAGAGTGGAAACTTTAGCAAACTAAATATCCTTACTCAAAGCGGAAGCTACGCGATGAGCCAAGCAAACGCAGTTCAGCAAAATATCCTAAGATTGCTTAACTAAGTAAGGTTTTCCTTGCGGCTGTATTTTTGCAAAAATTGTTTCCACAGGGGCGAAAGCCCCTATAAGTCATTAAGTGTTTCCTTTTAGCCGCAAGGGATTCCACTATGCCTACTATCGAAAATTCTTTTGATTTACTAGCCTTTCTTAAATCACAAAATCTTTTAGATTCATCGCCTCCATTGTGGTGGAAAAATGCAGGGAGCTTTGAAGTTGTCATCGGCGCGATTCTAACGCAAAATACGAATTGGAAAAATGTGGAAATGTCGCTGGATTCGCTAATGCGTTTGGATTTGCTTGGGCTTGAATCACTCGCAAATTGCGATATTTTGGTTTTGCAAAATGCGATTCGCCAAAGTGGATTTTTTAGGCAAAAGGCGATTAGATTGCAAAATTTAGCGCAAAATATTTTAAATGATTTTGGCGACTTTGAATCTTTTAAAGAGGGCGTCTCACGGGAATGGCTACTAAATCAAAAAGGCGTAGGGAAAGAAAGCGCGGATTCAATCCTAAACTATGCGTGTTTGCGCGAAGTAATGGTGGCGGATAAATATACGCAACGGCTTTTGGCGGAATATGGCTTTGAATTTTACGAATACGATGATTTGGCGGGGTTTTTAATGCGGGGAATCGAGGAAAACTACGATAAAGTCGTGGCTTTGTATGGATATGAAATCGAATTATACGCGCTATACGCACGATTTCACGGCAAAATCGTGGAATATAGTAAGGTGCATAAGTTTAAAAAGGCAAAAGATGAGTAAAAAAAAGTCGTCATTGCGAGGCGAATCAATGGATTCGCCAAAGCAATCCAACAATAAAAATCAATCGTGCGTAAGCGCAACAAAATCTCGCCCGATTCGTGGTGCAAAAAATCGTCATTCTAACGCAACCCCCACTCGTCATTCTGAGGAAGCGAAGCGACCGAAGAATCCAAACGAATCTAAACCCCCACTCGTCATTCTGAGGGAGCGAAGCGACCGAAGAATCCACGAATCAAAAGCGACATTTTTTTTGGATTCTTCGCGCTGTCGCGCTCAGAATGACGAAAAAAAGTTAGATTCGCAATCAAAAATAAACCCCGCCCTAGACATATTCTATAAAATCGCCGAAATCCCCCACCCAAGCTCCCACACAAAGGACTTGCAAAAATTTTTAGTGGATTTTTTGCGCAAATGTGATTGCAAAGTAGAGACCGACAGCGCAGGAAATATCCACGCACTAAAAGGTGCGCCAAAGCTAATCTTTCAAGCGCATTATGATATGGTGCTGGTGGGGGAAAAAGTCGCGCCATTTGTGGAGGGCGGATTTTTAAAATCGCGCGATTCATCGCTGGGCGCGGATAATGGAATCGCGGTGGCATTGCTTTTGGATTTCGCACAAAAATGCGATAATTTTGAGATTTTGCTGACTAATGATGAGGAAATAGGAATGCTTGGCGCGAATAATCTTAAGCTAAAGACGCACAGCAAAACTATGATAAATTTGGATAGCGAATGTGTGAATGAAATTTGCGTAGGTTGCGCTGGGGGCTTTGACGCGGATATTAGCCTAGTGGAATTTAGCTTGACAGATTTTGCGCTCCCCTCCCGTCATTGTGAGAATCGCGAAGCGATTCGTGGCAATCCATTTGATTTTACATTTGATTTGCAAAGCGCGGAAATTTACGAGCTATCCGCGCAACATTTCAAAGGCGGACATAGTGGCATTGATATTGATAAAATTATCAAAAACGCCATGGTAGAGCTACTTTGGACACTTGAATCCGTGCGCCAAAAATGCGAATTTAGGATTTTAGAGATTAGCGGAGGAGAGAAACGGAATAGTATCCCTATCAACGCAAAAGCAATCATTGCGATTCATATAAATAAATCCGCACGAAGTGCGAACCGAATCTCGCCCGATTCGTGGTGCAAAAAATCGGAATCAAAGGGTGCAGTAGTGCCACCCGCCGATTTTTTGCTAGAATCGGAAAAGCGAGGCTATCCCCCTAAAAGCGAAAAAGCGGGAGCTTTTTGGCGCGTAGGGGGAGCGGGGCGGGGGGTGCAGCCCTTTTTGCGAAAGGAAATAAACGAATCAATAGAACCAAATACCCCACAAATCGTTATTAAAAAACTTACAAATTACACCCCAAACCCCACACAAAATCCCCTAAATAGCGCGGTGATTCCACATTTATTGCGCTTACACAACGGCATTTATGAAAAAAGTGGCAAAAATATCACTTCTAGCCTAAATTTTTCGCTACTAAGCAACGAATCGCTAAAAATTATGATTCGCGCAAATAGCGCGGAGCTTTTGCACCGCCACGAAATGCGACTAAAAAGCCTTTTTGGCGAAAATATTAGCTTTAGCAGTTTTTATAATGCATGGGAGGAATCAAGCAAATCGCCGATTTTGAGGGCGTTGCAAGGGCTTTATGACAAGCACAAAATCGCCCATAAAATCGTGCAGATTCACGCTGGGCTAGAATGTGGCATTTTAAAGGAAAAATGCGCACTGCACGAGGTTATCTCTATTGGTCCTACGATTTTTCACCCGCATTCTAAAAATGAGGCGTTAGACTTGGAAAGCGTAGGGCAAATTTATGATATTTTATGTGATTTAACGGAGTTGTCAAAATGAAATATTTAGCACCAGAATGGGAACGGCAATGCGCCACAATCATCGCTATGCCACACAAAGATAGCGATTGGAAGCCGTATTTAAGCGAGATTCAAGCAAAAATGTGCGAAATTATCACGCAAATTACGCGATTTCAAAAGGCAATAGTTTTGTATAAATATGAGCGCGACATTGCGAATCTAAAAGGGCAAAAAAATGTTATTTTATTACAAATTCCGCTAAATGATTCGTGGTGTAGGGATTTTGCGCCACTTAGCATTATTAAGCGTGGCAAAAATAAGCGTAAAATTATCCTAACGGACTTTATTTTTAACGCGTGGGGCGGGAAATATGCGTCAAATTTGGATAATGTGGCGGGGGCGAGTATTTTTTCGCAACTAAAGGCGCGAAATTTTTTCAAAAAACCCATAATTTTTAGTCAAAAAAATTTCATTTTAGAGGGCGGTAGCATAGAAACTAACGGCGAAACTCTGCTAACCACTACGCAGTGCCTACTCTCACCCAATCGCAACCGCCTAAATAAAGCGCAAATTGAGCAAAACTTACGCAAATATTTGGGCGTAAAAAATATCATTTGGCTTAAAAATGGCTTCCTTGTGGGCGATGACACGGATAGCCATATTGATAATTTGGCGCGATTCATAGATAAAAAAACGATTGTCTATTTAAAGTGCTATGATAAAAATGACGCGCATTTTAGGGCTTTGGCGCAAATGGAGAGGGAATTGCAACAAACGAAATTTAATCTTGTGCCACTGCCATTGCCAAAGGCAATTTATTACGATAAACAAAGGCTTCCAGCGAGTTATGCGAATTTTATTTTTGCAAATGGCGCGATTTTAGTGCCGACTTTTGGCGACAAAGAAAATGACAAAATCGCCCTTAATATTTTCAAAAAACTTGTAAAAAATAGAGAGATTATCCCCATAGATTCACGCATTTTGATTAGGCAAGGCGGAGGACTGCACTGCACCACGATGAATCTAACATTATAAAGCGATTCGTGTGAATCATAAATTAAAAGTTGCTGTAATTGCGAAATATAGATTGCTTCGTTCGCATTGCTCACTCGCAATGACAGCGCAGGGCGTGATTCGTCATTGCGAGGCGTTGCAAACGCCGAAGCAATCCAAAAAAATCATAAAAATAAAAAACCACGATTTGCGCAAATTTAATAGATTGCCACGATTTTGCTAATGCAAAATCTCGCAATGACAGTGTGGGTGGGGGATAGTCGCCATTATATATTTTCCGTCATTACTAGACTTGCCAAAAGTAAATCGTGACAATCTATTTTTATATTGTTTGGATTGCTTCGGGCAAAGCCCTCGCAATGACGAATTACCAAAGCAATCCCCACCACACTTGTTATACTAAGGGACTTTAACGCAAATAATTCATTAAATTTTATAAGCATATTGTCTGCACATAATGTATATAAATTACAATGTGAAAAAACTTTTTGCACTTTTAGGAATATTATTTGCTTATAAATCGCAATAATTTTCTTTAAAAGGATAGATATGTTAAGGTCTTTGTGGTCTGGTGTCAGCGGAATGCAGGCGCACCAAATAGCGTTAGATGTGGAAAGTAACAACATTGCAAATGTCAATACCGTGGGGTTTAAGTATTCTCGCGCGAGTTTTGTGGATATGCTTAGCCAAATCAAGCGAATCGCCTCCTCGCCCTACAAAAACGGGCTTGGAGGGCAAAATGACTTCTCAATCGGGCTAGGTGTAGGGGTTGAGGCTACTACAAAAGTTTTCTCACAAGGAAACACGCAAAATACGGACATTAAGACGGATTTATCCATTGAGGGCGATGGATTTTTTATTGTCAGTGCAGATAGAGGAATCACGCATAATTACACGCGCAATGGCGAGTTTTTATTTGATGCAAATGGAAACCTCGTAAATTCAGGCGGATATATCGTGCAGGGTTGGATTCGTGGGGAGCTAGAAAATGTCGAGTATATGACTGAAGATGAGTTTTTCAAAGTAGACCATACAGGACCTGTTAGAAGTATCCAAATCGACCCAGCTATGGTTATGCCAGCAAAATCTAGCTCATCTATCTCACTTCGTGCGAATCTAAACGCAGGGCGCAGGGCAGACCAAATGGTGCCTTTAGCTGCACTTGATTCATCACTTGCTACCGAAGTGGACCCCGAAGTGTCCATTTATGATTCCAAAAATAGGCTTATGCAGATTTCTTACGATATGGGTGCGCTTTTTAATGCGGACGGCGATGCTTTTTCGCTAAAAGAAAATCAAGGCATTTGGGTTAGCTATCAAATCGCGCAAATGCGTCAAGCTGTTATGCCAACAGCAGAAAATAGTAGCGTGGGAATCAATGGCGTAGAGATTTCTTTTGCTAACGATTCTGCTGCCACAGGGATTTCTACACTAATTGCCGCACAAAATGCCATAAACGCTGCAAAAGATAGAACAGGCGTTGAGGCATATATTGATAATGGAATGCTTAGAATCGAAAATGAAAACGCACGAGATGGGGACGCAAGGACAAAAAATATCCTTATTACTACAGGTGGGACAGGTGCTTTGGCGAACTTTAGAGAGGGCGATAGCGTAATTACGGCGTTTTCATATCAATACACAAATGCCCAAGACGCCGATTCAACCAGCGGACAATTTAGAACCACTGAGGATTTACGCGCCCTAATGCAACAAGATGCGAATTTGGTGAAAAATCCGCAGATTCCTTATGGCGATTCGACTGCGAGTGTGTTTGTCCGCGTAAATCGCTATGGTATGTTTGAGATTGAAAATGCCGATGACGGCGATGATTTCAAAAATAATTTACGCATTAGCGTAAGTAGTTTTTACAACGATAATGTAACCAACAATGTTGTTTTTAAAGAGGCGATGAAAGGCATTTCCACAACCGCGCTTGTAGAGGGTGGAAATGTCTCTAGCACAGGCGTCATAGGCGTGGCTACTCACGCTACCAGCGTAGATGTCGTGGATAGCTTAGGCTCAAAGCACACGATTCGCTTTGAATTTT
>JBNMHH010000057.1:0-9549 GCA_050872665.1 Helicobacteraceae bacterium | reverse complement strand
TTCGTCATTGCGAGAATCGCGAAGTGATTCGTGGCAATCTATGATGATATAAAGTGGATTGCTTCGGCGTTTGACAACACCTTGAAATGACAGGTGAGATTGGATTGCTTTGTGTGAATCTATGATTCGCCCTCGCAATGATAATTCGGTGTAGATTCGCCAAGGTGGGCGTTGCGTTAGCAATGCACCCACGCTTACAAATCAAAATAATGCGAATCTAATTAGCACTACCACTCAACTACGCCCATTTTTGAAGGATTAAAAACATCATCACCATTGCCTTTATCGGTTACATAGCTATCTCTCAATGCAGAGCAAAATCCTTCACCACTTAATTTGCTAGGGTTAAAATGCACATCGCCTGTTTTTGTATCTATCCATAGTAATGGCACTTCGCCCTTATCACAACCTTTTGGTGAGATACCATTATCAAAGATTGTCCATCTATCCGCCTCTTTTCTATATGCTTCTTTTGCTTTGGCAAATCTTTTAGCATTTTTTTCTTCATTTGGACCAAGAGGAAATGCAGCATTAGTTACAGCTATCTCTGCTAACCATTCGCCCCAAGATTTACCCTTTGGTGCTTTGGGTGATGTCATATCGAAATTGTCTGCAAATTGCTTTGCTACTATACTTCGCATAGTCTCTCTTGCCTCGCTTCTAACCAAAGCCACTCTATCATCATCATTGCCACACGCGCTAAATCCCAATGCTACAAATCCTAGCATACATATTGTGAGTAAAATTCTCATCTTTTTATCCTTTTTAAATGTATTTTTTGCCCTTTTGGGCGTAATTTTAATCGCCGACTTAAGCCAAAAGATTCTTTGCTATCTCACACGCGAATCTAAAAAGCGCAAAAATCCTTAAATATTCATTATGATTCCTTTAGCTGTGATTTGCACTAATCTGGTGCTTTGATTGTCTAAAAAATATATTTTACCCCCCCCCTATTTTAAATTTAGCTTAAATGATTGCGTTATGATGAATCATTTTTTGTGATTTGGCGGAATTGTGGATTATTTTTGGGGCGTATGGAATGGTAGATTTTGGATTTGTGTGGTTTGGATTTTATTTTGTTTGGATTGCTTCGTTGTGGCGTTGCCACTACCTCGCAATGACGAAAAAGGGGTGGATTATTTCGATTCAGGCATTTGCCCGAATCTTGCAATGACGGATTAGGATAGTTTTACACTTCGCACGGATTTGATTTTTAGAATTCACCCGATTCGCCTTTTTTAGCGCGAATCAAAGCACTAAAAAACTTTTATATAGGCATTACGCGGATATTTTCCGCGACATTTTCTTGCAAAATGGATTCGATTGCAAAAAGCGTCCCCGTAGAGCCACTCGCACAGCCACTACACGCACCCAAATAGCGGATATACACATCGATGAAATTATCGCTAGTTTCCTTAATGTCGATGATTTCCATATTTCCGCCGTCCATCACAAGCATAGGGCGGATATTTTCATCGATGACTTTATCAATGGCTTTGACTTTTTGCACCATTGTCATATCTTTAAATGCGATTTCGCCGCCCTTAGCGATATTTTCGCGCAGTTTCTCAGTCTCCATTTCTGCCCTCACATCACGCAAAATATCCACCAAATAATATTTGCGCTCCTCGTGTCCGCCCTTTTTAATGCAGGACTTGCAAAACGCCCCCGCTTTGGTGTATTGCGTGATTTCCTCTACGGATTTCAAATCATTTATGCGAATCACATCGCGAATCGTGGCTAAACTCACCCTCGCGCATTCGCACACTATGATTTCATCTTCAAAATCTTCGGCATTCTTGCCTAGATAGATTCCCGCCGCTTTTTTGATGACATCATACGCCATTACCGAGCAGTGCATTTTCTGCCCCGGGACAGCGGGAGTATCGGGGTCATCGCGTAAGGCGCGTTCCACATCGATATTGGTGATTTTTACTGCATCTTGCACGGATTTATTTAAGCAGAGATCCACCATCATATCACTACTTGCAATCGCCGTCCCACAGCCAAAACTCTTAAACTTCGCGTCAATGATTTTATCATTTGAATCTACTAGCCAATACAATCGCACGGCATCTCCACAAGCCTCCGCGCCATAATCCGCGACAATCAGCTTCGCACCGCGCTTGTCTGCTTCCTCTTGCGTGATGACGCCTAAATGCGTGGGATTATCCATTCGCTCTTGGACTTTTTTTGAGTAGGCTTCCCACAATGAGCCACCTAATAATGTATCTTTTCCCATAGTTTTTCCTTTTAATATGAACTTGAAATATTGCGTAACCGCGCGATTGCCGAATCGATGACTTTGATTGCATAGTCAATCTCATCATCAGTTGTGAATCGCGATAACGACAGGCGAATCGCCGTGTGTGCTAACTCTTTATCCGCTCCGATTGCACTCATCACGGGATTCGCCTCTAAATCCTCACTCGCACACGCGCTTCCCGTGGAGGCGCAAATCCCTGCTTTGTTTAAATCCCAAAGCATTGCCTCGCCTTCAATCCCGCGAATACTTGCCAAAATCGTATTTGGGACGCGGGGCGAATCCTTGCCGATGATTAAAATATCATTACGCTTTAAAAGCGCAGATTCGAGCCTATCGCGCATTTTTTGGA
Organism: Helicobacteraceae bacterium; assembly: GCA_050872665.1. Lineage (GTDB taxonomy): Bacteria > Campylobacterota > Campylobacteria > Campylobacterales > Helicobacteraceae > NHYM01. The sequence continues at coordinate 6,934 of JBNMHH010000057.1, read as the reverse complement.
CTTTGTCGCCCTCAAAATCCAAGTACTTTTTAGCGAGTGCAAACGCCTCGCCCATACCGATGATATAGGGCACATTTAGCGTTCCGCTTCGTTTGCCTTGCATTTGCTCTCCGCCGTGAAATAGGGGCGTTAGCTCTAACCCAGCGCGAATATAAAGTCCGCCAATACCCTTTGGTCCGTGAAATTTATGTGCGCTAAAGCTCAAAAAATCCACATTTGCTTCCGCCACATTCACAGGAATTTTGCCGATTGCTTGGACGGCGTCTGTATGGAATAAAACGCCCATTTCTTTGCAAATCTCCCCGATTTCTTTTATGGGGAAAATCACGCCCGTTTCGTTATTTGCCCACATTACGCTAACTAGCATTGTGCTAGGCGTGATTGCCTCACGAATCGCCTCTGCGTCAATCCCAGCCTTGCTATTTACGGGAATGTAGGTGATTTTCACGCCTAATTCCTCTAAAAACTCACACGCTGCGCTGATTGCGGGGTGCTCAACCTGCGTGGTAATGATATGATTTTTCGCGCCAAGTTTTCCGCTGTTTTTTAAAATCTCATTAAAATACACGCCTTTTAGCACCCAATTATTGGATTCGGTGGCGCAAGAAGTGATAATCACATCGTCCTTTGAATCCGCCCCGATTGCGTCATAAATCTTATCAAATGCCTCGCGCAACGCGCTGTGCGTGGCAGTGCCGATTCGATGAAGCGAGTTTGGATTGCCATAATATTTGCAAAAATAATCACTCATCGCGCTAAAAACCGCCGAATCCACCATTGTGGTGGCGTTATTATCTAAATAAACTTCTTTCATCGTTTTCATTTCCTTTATATTTGCGTTTTTTGATAAAAATTATTATTTAAAAAAGTTTGGCATTATTATGAAATTTTTTAAAAAAAGCAAGAAATTTTAATGCAAAATTGTTAAAATTTTGTATATTTTACACGCTTTAAGTAGTATAATTGCTAAATTTTTTAAAGCAAAAGGATTCAAAAATGAATATTTTAAACTCCATAAATGACTTTAATGACGCCAAAGCCGTGATTGCTGGGGGCGTGAATTCGCCTGTCCGTGCCTTTAACTCAGTGGGCGGAAATCCGCGAATGATAAAACGCGCGGAGGGTTGCCACCTAATCGATGAGGACAACAATAAATATGTCGATTTCGTGCAAAGCTGGGGACCGCTCATCTACGGACATAAAGATTTGGCTACGCTTGAGGCGATAAGAGACGCACTTGAAAGGGGCGTAGGATACGGCGCACCCACGATTTTAGAGACGAAATTAGCAAAAGAAATCATCGAAGTTTATGATGGAATCGATAAGATTCGCCTTGTTAGCTCTGGCACAGAGGCGACAATGAGCGCGATTCGCCTAGCACGAGCATTTACGGGGCGAGATGATATAATAAAATTTGATGGTTGCTATCACGGACATAGCGATTCATTGCTTGTGAGCGCGGGAAGTGGCTGTGCTACTTTTGGTAATCCAAGCTCCCCCGGCGTCCCTAGCGATTTTAGCAAACACACGCTTGTGGCGCGATATAATGATTTGGATTCGCTAAAGGCGTGTTTTAAGGCAAGTGGCAAGGTGGCGTGTGTGATTATTGAGCCGATTGCGGGGAATATGGGGCTTGTCCCTGCGGAGGCGGAATTTATCAAAGGTGTGAGGGAGCTATGCGATATTTTTGGCGCGGTGCTGATTTTTGATGAGGTGATGAGTGGATTTCGCGCGTCCTTAAAGGGTTCGCTTGGATTTTATAGCGTAGTGCCAGATTTGGCGACATTTGGCAAAGTCATCGGCGGAGGACTGCCACTAGCGGCGTTTGGCGGACGAAAAGACATTATGGATATGCTTTCCCCCACAGGCGCGGTTTATCAAGCAGGGACATTAAGTGGCAATCCAATCGCAGTAAGCGCAGGACTAGCGGTTTTAGGGCAAATCAAACGCGACAAAGATTTATATACGCGCTTAGAGAGCCTTGCAGTGCGACTAACAAGCGGAATGAAAGATAGGGCGAATCGCTTTGGATTCGCCCTCCAAGTCGCGGTGCGTGGGAGTATGTTTGGCTTTTTCTTTAATGACAATGCGGTGCGGAATTTTGATGACGCAAAGAAAAGCGACACGGAGATTTTTGCGAGATTCCACCAAAAAATGCTAGAGCGAGGCGTGTATTTTGCGCCATCGACTTTTGAGACGGGCTTTATTTGCGCTACAATGGACGAATCCATAATCGATAGGGTGGTAGATTCGTGTGAAGTGGTGTTTGAAGAGCTGAGAAATGGCTAGGAACAATTCGCCTTTGGGTATGCAATTTCGCACTTGTGAAAATTTTGGGGAATCAACAGACTTTTACCTAGTTTTATCCCCAAAATTTTCACAAATACAAAAGCCACACCGCAAATCCTTCGATAGCGATTCGTTGCACGAATCGGCTACGAATCAAACGCAAAGTTGCAATAATTCGTCATTGCGAGGGCGAATCGCAGATTCGCACGAAGCAATCCAAAAAAATAAAATAGATTGCCACGAATCGCTTCGCGATTCTCGCAATGACGGATTTGCTGTGGATTGCTTCGGACAAAGCTCTCACAATGACGAATCTAAATCACAAAAAGACTCCGCGCAAAATCCTAAATTTCGCTCAATTATCGTGGGTGCAAGTGGGCTTTCGCTGGGTATCTCAATCGTTGTGGCGATAATGCTTGGAATTGGCGCGGGTGTGCTAATGCAAAAAATCTTTGGCGTATTTTGGGTGTTATTTTTAGGCGTATTTTGGGGCATTGCCGCCGCTGTGCTAAATGTCTATAAAGTCTATAAAGCCGAATTGCGCGACTTTGAAACCCTTGCAAACGACCCAAAATACAAAAATATGAATCCAAAATAAAATAATTCCGCTTTATTGCCAAAATCTAGGACGCTTATGTTTAACCCGCTCATCGCCAAAGGTATCGCGCTAATGTTGCTCTCCACGATATTTTTTGCCATTATGAATGCAATCGTAAAATACCTCAACCTTATGGGCTACTCATCGATGGAAAATGTCTTTTTTCGCGCGTTTTTTATGGTGCTGTCTGTGTGGAGTTTGGCGGCGTTTGTGCCTGTGATAAGTCACTTTTCGCCACGATTTAAAAAATTTCGCGTTAGGATACGCGCCAAAAAAGTGGGCGGATTTCGCCACATACTCATTCGCGGTGCGCTTGGTGGCGTGGCTGTGAGCGCGAACTACTACAATTTCGCCACCATTCCGCTAGGAATCGCCACCGCATTTTTACAATCCACGCCCATTTTCGTGGTGCTACTCTCGCTTTTTACGCGCCACAAACCCACGCTACCCACGATAATCGCCACGCTGATTGGCTTTGTAGGCGTCCTGCTGGTGGCAAATCCTAGCTCTAGCGACATTCCGCCTATTAACGCACTTGTGGGGATTATGGCGGCAGTTTGCGCGGCGGGGGCGTTTATGACGATTCACAAACTCAAAGCATTTTACACAAGCGAGGCAGTCGTGCTGTGGTATGGTATCACAATGTGCGCTGTGGGCGGGGCTGGAATGCTTTTAGATATTGACAAAATGGGCGGATTCACGCCACCAAGCGCATTTGCGTGGGTGCTATTTGTGCTAACGGGCGTAATCGGCACAATCGGGCAGTGGCTGATGACAAAGTCCTATATGTTCGCCGCGCCCGACATAGTCTCGCCTATCGCGTATATGCGCATCGTGTGGAGTTTGCTCTTAGGCGTGTGGCTGGGGGACGCATTTCCAAACCTAATGCCAAGCATAGGAATCGCGCTAATCCTCCTAAGTGGCGCACTCGTGGCATTTGGCGTATATAGGCGCAAAGTGCGCGAATCTAGCGTCCGTAGCGCAAAGGATTTGCAATGATAATCTTAGTGGCAAATCTTGCCGTAGCAGTGGCACTCGCGCTAATGGACGCGAAATTTGTCATAAGTTTTGAAGTGGCGTTTGTGGGGGCGTTGCTCGTCTTTTACAGCTCATATAAAGCGGTGGCAAAGAAAATAAATGATTATAGTGCGATTATGGGGGCAGATTCGGCGAATTTGGCGAAAGATTCGGGCAAATCGAATGAATCTAGTGTGGATTCAAATGCGAATCTGCGAATCGATTCTGGCGATTCGGGCGAATTGAGTTGCGATTCGCCAAAAGATTCGGCGGATTCGATTGATTTAAGATTGGATTCGCCAAAAGATTCGGTAGATTCAAGCAGTTCAAGCACAGATTCGCCCAAAGATTCAAGCAACAATCTCCCAAAAAAAGAGCGATTTTTCATAGGATTCAAAGTCTCTTTTGGGCTTTTGCGCCTCTTATCCTACGCATTTATCGCACTTAGCATTATCGCCCTTATCAACAACGGCGCATTTTCGCTAATCCCATTTCTACTAGGAATCCTAACTTCCACGCTTTTCAGCGCATTTTACGCGATAAAAAAGCAAAATCTTAACCAAGCATAGTTTAAAGTGGATTTGTATAGAATTGCGCGTAAATTTTGATAAAGGAATCGACAATGATAAAGGTAGCGATAAATGGCACGGGGCGTATCGGGCTATGTGTGGCGCGAATCATCGGTGAGCGGGACGATATGGAGATTGTGGCAATCAACAGCACGGCAGACATTGCCACCCTTGCGCATTTGCTGAAATTTGACTCGGTGCATAGGCATAGCGTGGAGATTGAAGTGCTTGGCGCGGACAAATTGCGAATCGGCAAAAGCAAAAATATCCGCATTTTAAGCGATAGAGAGCCAAAGAATTTGGACTTTGGCGAGGCGCAGTGCGTGATAGAATGCACGGGTAAATTTAATTCGTTTGAAAAATCCTCTGCACATTTGCGAAATAATGTCAAAAAAGTGGTAATTTCCGCTCCCGCAGAAAATGCGCCAATGTTTGTCTATGGTGTGAATCACGAATCTTACAAGGGCGAATCTGTCATTTCAAATGCGAGTTGCACGACAAACTGCCTTGCGCCTATCGTGGCGGTTTTGCATAGTAACTTTGGCGTGGAATCGGGGCTTATGACTACGATTCATAGCTACACAAACGACCAAAATGTGCTAGATGTGAAGCATAAAGACATTCGCCGCTCTAGGGCTGCTGCGCTAAATATGATACCCACAAGCACGGGCGCGGCAAAGGCGATAGGAAAGATTTTGCCCGAGTTAGAGGGCAAACTAAACGGCGTTGCGATTCGCGTCCCTACGCCCAATGTGAGCCTTGTAGATTTGTCCGTGAGGCTTAAAAAAAGCGTGAGCGTGGAGGCAATCAACGAAGCCTTTTTGGAGGCAGAGCGCAAAAATCCGCAGATTATCCACAACGACACGCAAAAGCTAGTATCTAGCGACTTTGTGGATTCGACATATAGTAGCATTTTTGTGCCAGATAAAACGATTGTGGTGGATAATTTTAACGCAAAAGTTTTGGCGTGGTATGATAATGAGGTGGGTTATAGTGCGCGTCTCGTGGATTTGGTGGCGTTTGTAAATGCGTAGATTTTGGGTGCGAATCGTGAATCTTAAATGGGCGAATCTGTGGGCTAAGAAATAGGGCGAATCAATGATAAAATTTAAAGATTACTTTCCAAAATCTAGTAATTTTTCCAAAGAGGCTATGGAGGCGTTATTTCGCGCGATTTGTGATGAGAAAAAAGCGGGAGTTAGTGGCTATTATAACTTACCTTACGAGAAAAATGCGATTTTTGATTCGCAAAAATATATGGAGGCGAATCGCGCATTGCTTGAATCGATAGAAAATCTCATCATTATCGGCATTGGTGGCAGTTCGCTTGGGCTAAAGGCGATTGATTCGATGCTATCACATTTGCCCTACCGCAGGGCAATAAACCTAAAATTTTTAGAGCATACCGACCCCATAAAGATTGAAAAAACGCTTAAGAAAATCAAACTAAAAAATTCCCTATTTATCGTCATTTCAAAGTCTGGCAAGACGATTGAGACACTATCTTTGATGAAATATGTGCTTTTGCGCTATCAGTTGCTAAAAAGTGCGACAAATAAGCGACATTTGGCATTTATCACGGATTTTGGCTCACCGCTTGAATCCTTTGGGCGCAAACATAAAATCGCTACACTTTGCATTGAAAAAAATATCGGTGGGCGGTTTTCTGTGCTTAGCACGATTGGGATTTTGCCACTTAGCATTTTGGGCTATCGCGTAGAGAAAATCCTTCGCGGTGCGCGTGAAATGTCGGATAATTTTTTCGCGCGAAAACCTAATAAAAACGCCGAGCATATCCTAAAAAAAGCAATCTTTTTTGGCAATCATAGGGATAAATTTCATATTAACATTTTATTTTCTTACTCTAGCGTGTTTAAGGACTTTAATGCGTGGTATGTGCAGCTTTGGGGGGAGAGCTTGGGTAAGCTAAATAGCTTTCATCGCAAGACTGCGCTTACGCCTATCGCGCTTATTGGCAGTATCGACCAGCACTCGTTTTTGCAACTAATAGTGCAGGGCGTGATGGATAAAACCGTTACTTTTCTTAGCCTCAGCCAAAATAGCTATGAAAATCCAAAGATTCCAAAGATGAAGTTAGAATTTTTGGATTCGTGTGATTTTGCCAATGGTGCGAGTTTTGCCTCACTTTTGCAAAAACAGCAACTCTCCACAATGGAGGCGATTCAAAAAGAGGGTGTGCCCACTGATAGCATTGAGATAGCGCATCTAAATGAGGAAAGCGCGGGGAATCTCATAATGTATTACGAGCTTTTAACCTCGTGCGCGGGAAAAGTGCTAGATATTGACACCTACAATCAGCCCGGTGTGGAGTTTGGAAAGAAAATTTTGGTAACGAAGTTTAAGAAAAAATGATTTTTCTTAAGGTGTGATTTTATGATTTACTTTTTGGTTATTTAATTTGATAGTTTTTAGATTCGTGATGATTTGCATACCTTTCGTC
>JBNMHH010000056.1:0-9649 GCA_050872665.1 Helicobacteraceae bacterium | reverse complement strand
TTTCCCATCTACCATTTTACAAGCCTCTAGCAATAAGGCAATGCTTGCCATTTCAGATTTCTTAAGCCCTAATGGCTATGCGTATAATATCTTAATGTTTGTGCTTGTGGTGTTTTTTGCGTTTTTCTACTCATCGATTGTATTTAATGCCAAAGACATTTCCGAAAATCTCAAAAGGCAGGGTGGATTCATTCCCGGATTGCGTCCGGGCGAGGGAACGGCGAATTTCCTAAATACCACAGCGAGTAATCTCACCTTTTGGGGTGCGATTTATTTGGCGTGTATTTCTACGATTCCTTGGATGGTGCTAAAAAGTGCTGGGATTCCATTCGTATTTGGTGGGACAGCGGTGCTTATTGTCGTGCAAGTGGCGATTGACACGATGCGCCGAATCGAAGCGCAAATTTATATGAATAAATACAAAACCCTAAGTGCCACAGGACTATAATGGCTATCGCAATACGAAATAAAAAAGAAATCGATTTGATGAAAAAGCCTAGTCAAATTGTAGCTCGTGCGTTGGATTTAGTGCGTGAGAATGCAAAAGAGGGCGTTAGCTTGGATTTTCTAAATAATATCGCAGATGATTTTATACAGTCACAAGGCGCAAAGGCGTCATTTAAGGGGCTTTATGGATTTCCTAAGGCGATTTGTTTATCTGTCAATGAAGTCATCATTCACGGCATTCCAGACTCATACAAGCTAAAAAAAGGCGATATTTTGGGCGTGGATATTGGCGTGGAATGTGGCGGGTGGTTTGGCGATGGCGCGATTACCTTTGGTGTGGGCGAGATTAGCGAGGCAAATCAAAAAGTCATTGATTGCTCCAAAAAAGTGCTTTTAAGCGCGATTGATAGCTTAAAAGTGGGAATGCGATTCAAAGAATTAAGCGCGATGATTGAGGATTTGATTAAATCGTGCGGATTCGTGCCATTGCTTGGATTTTGCGGACACGGCATTGGCACTCGTCCGCACGAAGAGCCAGAGATTCCAAACTTTTTGGAATCGCCTGAGGCAAAGCAAGGTCCAAAGATAAGAAATGGTATGGTTTTTTGCATCGAGCCTATGGTTTGCCAAAAAGACGGCACACCAAAGATTTTGGACGATAAATGGTCGGTAGTCGCACAGGACGGGCTAAATGGCGCACATTACGAGCATACAATCGCAATGATAGATTCAAAGCCCGTGATTTTGACAGAATTTTAGGCGCGAATCTGTGCCGAATCTAATTTAAGGGAGGTTTATTTGAGAGACAAACGCGATGATAAAGAAAGAAAGAAAAAGTCCAAAGACGATGTTATCGAGCTTTATGGCAAAGTCATTGAGGTTTTGCCAAATGCGACTTTTCGCGTTGGCTTGGAAAATGATTATGTCGTTTTATGCCACATTGCTGGGAAACTTAGAATGCACTATATACGAATCTTAACAGGCGATATAGTGAAATTAGAGCTTACGCCTTACAGCATTGACAAAGGGCGAATCACTTTGCGGTATAAAAATGAGGACATAGCCAAAGAACCTGAATTAGTTGAGATTCAAAAGCGATTAGACGAAAAATATAAGTAGAATTTAAGTATGAAATGCTACAATAATCGTTTTTCGCAAATTAAATTTTTAAGGAGTAAAAGAGATGAAAGTCAGACCGTCGGTAAAGAAAATGTGTGATAAATGCAAAATTATCAAACGCGCTGGGGTGATTCGCGTGATTTGCGTAACCCCAAAACATAAACAAAGACAAGGATAGAAAATGGCTAGGATTGCTGGTGTAGATTTGCCAAAGAAAAAACGCGTAGAATACGCGCTAACTTATATTTATGGTATTGGGCTAAAGAGTTCTAGGGATATTTTGAATGCGATTGGATTGTCCTTTGACAAACGCGTGAGCGATTTGAGCGAAGATGAGGTTTCTAAAATCTCTAAAAAGATTCAAGAAAGCTACATTGTAGAGGGCGATTTGCGCAAAAAAGTTACAATGGATATTAAGTCGCTAATGGAGCTTGGGAGCTATCGTGGGATTCGCCACCGAAAAGGGCTTCCTGTGCGAGGACAAACGACTAAAAATAACGCTAGAACCCGCAAAGGTAAGCGCAAAACCATAGGTAGCAAATAAGGAGTAAGAAAATGGCAAAAACGACAAATGTAAAAACGACAAAGAAAAAGTCCGCCAAAAAAAGCATTGCAAAGGGCATTATCCATATCGCTGCGACATTTAACAACACAGTCGTTACGATTACCGATGAAATGGGTAATGTTTTGTGCTGGAATACGGCTGGTGCGCTTGGATTCAAAGGTAGCAAAAAATCCACACCTTACGCCGCACAGCAATCTGTCGAAGCCGCGCTTATGAAAGCAAAGGAATTTGGCATTAAAGAAGTTGGCATTAAGATTCAAGGACCGGGCAGTGGGCGTGAGACTGCGGTAAAAAGCGTGGGCGCAGTTGAGGGCATAAAGGTGCTTTGGCTAAAAGATGTAACGCCACTGCCACATAATGGTTGCAGACCACCAAAACGAAGACGCGTATAAGGAGCATTTATGGCAAGATATTTAGGACCTGTGGAGAAATTAGAGCGAAGATTCGGTGTGAATCTAGATATGAAAGGCGAGAGACGATTAGCTGGGAAATGCGCGATAAATAAGCGCAAATATGGACCCGGACAGCACGGACAAAGTGGTGGTAAAATCTCTGATTACGGATTGCAGTTGCGCGAGAAGCAAAAAGCAAAGATTATGTATGGAATCTCCGAGCGACAATTTAGGCTGATTTTCAACGAAGCAAACCGAATCGAGGGCAACACAGGGGAAAACCTCATCTCTTTGTTAGAGCGCAGACTTGATAATGTCGTATTTCGTATGGGATTTGCGACTACTAGGCGATTCGCAAGGCAGCTTGTTACGCACGGACATATTTTAGTCGATGGCAAACGCGTGAATATTCCCTCATTTGTGGTAAAAGTGGGACAAAAAGTTAGCGTTAAAGAAAAAAGCGTAAATAACGCGCAAATCAAGCGTTCGCTAGATCTTACCAAACAAACAGGAATCGTCCCTTGGGTAGATGTCGATGAGGGCAAATGTTTTGGCATTTTCACGCGCCTACCGCAAAGAGATGAAGTGGTGATTCCGATTGAAGAAAGATTGATTGTCGAGTTATATTCTAAATAATAATATTTTTTAAAGGTGGTTATGTATGAAAACTATTAAAATTTCTCCTTTTGTGCCTACAAATATCGATGTTGAGGCAGTTGCACCGAATCGTGCTAAGATTTCCGCATATCCTTTTGAGACAGGATATGGCATAACCATAGCCCACCCGATTCGGCGTTTGCTTATGTCTAGCTCTGTGGGCTATGCGATTACGGGCATTAAGATTGATGGCGTTACGCACGAGTTTGATTCGATTCGCGGGATTACCGAAGATGTGTCGCTTTTTATTATCAATTTGCGAAAATTGCAGTTTGTCATCAAAGATAGCGAGGCGAATCAAGTGGTGGTAAATTACTCATTTGCAGGTGAAAAGATTTTGCTTGGCAATGACTTAAAAAACGATGAGGTGGATATAATCAATAGCGATGTTTATCTTGCCACCATTAACGATGACGCTAAAATCAGCTTTTCGCTTATCATCAATAAAGGCATAGGCTATGTCGCAAGTGAGGATATTCGTGGCAATATATTAGACGGCTTTATCCCCGTAGATGCTTACTTTAGCCCTGTGAAAAGTGTCGTTTATGAGATTGAAAATGTGCTTGTCAAAGACGACCCGACTTTTGAAAAAGTCATTTTTGATATTGAGACAGATGGGCGATTAAGCGCGATTGAGGCATTTGAACAAGCTATGGAGATTATGGATAAGCAGCTTAGCGTGTTTAGAAAAGAGCTAAAAATCTCTGAGGGTGGCACTAAGGAAATCGAGTCCGAATCAAGTGCCGATAAAGTGCTATTCCAAAAGATTGATACGCTAAATTTTAGCGCGAGATGCTCAAACTGCCTTGATAAAAAAGGGATTCGCTATATTGGCGAATTGGTTTTGATGAAAGAGGGCGAGTTAAAAGAGATTAAAAACTTAGGCAAACGCTCTTATGATGAGATTGTCGATAAACTAAAAGAAATCGGCTATCAAGTCGGCGCAACGCTCCCAAATAGTGTGCGCGAGACGATTGCCAAAAAAATCAGCAAAGGATTATAAAATGAGACATTCAAATGATTACAGAAAGCTAGGGCGCACTTCATCGCATAGAAAGGCGTTGCTAAAGAATTTAGCCATTGCGCTAATCACGCACGAAAAGATTCAAACAGGGCTTTTTAAAGCAAAGGAATTGCAGTCTTATATTGAGCGCATAATCACTCAAGCAAAAGGTAGCGATTCAAGCAATGCACATAGGCAGATTTTTGCGAAATTGCAAGATAAAAGCGCGACTAAAAAAGTCGTAACCGAAATCGCGCCTAAATTTGCGAATCGCAACGGCGGATATACGAGCATTCATCGCACGGAAAATAGGCGCGGAGATGCTGCGCCAATGGCGATTATTGAGTTTGTGAAATAGGGAGATGGGGCAGTGAGACATAATGTGATTAAGGGCATTGCGTTGATAATGGCGATTTTGTCATTCGCGCTATTTCTAAGCGCGTGTGAAAAAAACGACTACCAGCACCCACTTTATCGTAATTCGCAAAAAAATAAATAGGCACACACTTATTTTTGCGCGGATATAGCAAATGTATCTGCGTTTTTTTGTGCGTTGGGTAGAGATTATTGGATTTAGTTACCCATATTTCATTTTTCTAATGATATTTAAGTATTCTTCCATTTTTAGCTCCAAATCTAGCGCAGTTTCGTGGTATTCACGGAAATTTTTAAGGATAGCTATATGTTCTTTGCATTCCACGATATTCATCATATAAAGGTCTTGTAACGCGCTAAAATACACGCCTTCGCCCATTGTTTCTAACTCTTTTGCACCTTCTAGTGAGCGGACGAATCGATAATCCTTTTTTAGCCGAAAATACGCGCGGTAGTCTTTTTTAGCAATCGCCTCTAATGCCTCATCAACTTTGTGCGGATATAGTAAAATCTCTTGAATCACCGCCACTTTATTTGGAATCTTTTTATATGGCATTACAAGGGCGTTTGCGTCATCTTTTTTGCCTTTTTTGGCGAGTTCTTTGGCAAGTAGCAAAATCTTTAAAAATTTATCCTCAAAACTTTTATACGCCTCCAACTCGACAATTAGCGGATTATTTTGCGCCATAGGAATGGCGCGAATCTCAACGCCACTCTCCATTAGGCGATTAAACTCATCAATCTCCCTGAATTGCCGTGAGAGATTGGCGATAGTCTCGCCCTTGCTAGGAATCCCGCTGTATCGCTCTAAGATTTTTAGCGCATCGCTTCGCTTTCCGCCACAAGCTAGTGATTTCGCCTCTATCATATCCGCCTCAAATCGCGCCTCTAGCGCAAGATAAAAGCTCTCATTTCGCAAAAATTTATAAATATTTGCGAATTTATACGCCTCCAAAATATTATCATCATCAAGCAAATTCCTACCATAGGCGATAAAATCATCGAAACGATAACCAAGTAATTTTTTATCGCTAGATAAAATAATGCTATTATCCTCAATGGTTAGGGCTTTGTAGCTCATCTCGCTTAGATTATCCATTAGCTTGGATTCGGTGCTAAAATCACACAAACAAATCGCGCCATTGGCACTTAGGGCAAAAATATATGAATCTTTATAGTGGCAAATATCCACAATCGCGGTGTGTGAGGCTTGGAATTTATGCAAAGTGATTTGCGTGTGCGTGTCAATCACATAAATATAGCCCTCAATGTCGCCAAGCAACAGCATAGTCGAATCTTTAAAAAATCTAGCACATTTTATCGCGCTAGTGGCGGTTAGCAAATGTTTGCCCGTTTTGTCTTTATTTTTATCATAAAAAATCACACTTCTATCATAGCCGATTGAGGCAATAAATTGCTTATTGGGACTCATTTTTGCCATTAGCACAAAGTCTCTGTGTCGTGCGATGATATTTAGCAATTTCCCGCTGTAAATGTCCCAGCTTGACAAACTGCCATTTTTCCCACCCACAAGGATATTTCTGCCATCATCGCTAATGCTAACGCACTCTATGCGCGATTCATCAGCTAAGCTAATAGTGCGAATGCTTTTATCGCTTTGCGCATCGATTATTTGTGCGCTTAGCTCATCTCTATCCACAAATGCCAAAAGTGGCAGATTCGCGCAAAGTGCGATTTTATTTTGCTTAAATGAATCATTTGGCAAGGTAAGCGGGACTTTTTTGGCATCGCTACTAATGGTATTGCCAATCCAATAGACTTCCTCTTTAAAGTCAAAGGCAAAAATCGAGTTTGACGAAAAGCACATAATATCCGCGCTTAGCTCATTTTCCACCACAAAATACGGCTCTACCATTTGCTACCTCTTTGATTTGTGCGATTCGTGCTTGGATTCGGGCGATTCGCAATTAGATTCGGGCGATTCGAGCGTAGATTCAAGCGATTCGCGCTTGGATTCGCATAGAGATTCGGGCGACTTAAGCAACGATTCGTCAAATTTATGCACTTCATTTTTAATCCCTTTGGCATACGATTTTAATATCATCTGCTTTATCTCCCCTTGCTAAAAGGACGCGTTTTACTTGATTATTATCACTTGCGCCGATAAAGTAGCGATTTTCAATGCCATAAAAATTTATAAATCGCACGAAAAATCCCACGCGACTTTTTTCCTCAAAAATCACCTCAATCTTAAACATTTCCTCTTGTTTGGCGCGAATCTCAGCTTTGATTTCATTTTCTTTTTGCGCTAAGCCCTCTAGCAATTCCATATAGTGATTAAACACTTTATTTGCGCCCTCTGCCTTGCGCTCATAAGTCTTTAGCGTTTGCGCCCAATTATGCAGATTATAGGCATTTTTTGTGCTTAGATTTTCATAAATCAAATCGCTGGTATTTTTTAGCGAATAAATGTCATTTTTGTCCTGCAAAATCAAATTATGCAATTTTTTTATATAAAATAGCTTATCATAAATCTTTTCTAAATTTGCCTTACTTGCGCCATACAGGCAAGGATAGAGAATGAATTCATTATTTTCGCCTAGTATATTTTTGATAAAAAGCGATTTTTGCACGAAAAGCAAATTATTTGATTGAATATGCGAGATTCGCGCGGTGGAGAAATAAATCTTTGAGCCATTAAGATAGTTGATAGATAAATCCTCGCATTCAATCTCTGCATTTTCGCAATGGCGAATCTCAGCTTCCTCAGCTTCCAAACGCCCTTTTAGATGCAAAATCTGCGCAGTTTTTGCTTTGAGATTGCTTTTGATATGCACCTGCCCGTTTATAAAAAGATTTTTAGATTCAATCTCTACTGCGCCAATATTGCCTACGATTTTCAAATCATCGACATTTAGGTTGAATCCAGAGGGAATGACATCTTTTAAAAGCGCGTCATTGCGCACGACAAGCGATTTTATGCCTTGCTCTTTGATATTTTGGATATTTTTGGCGTTGATATTATCTACGATTATGCTTTGTGAAATCATCATTACGCCATTTACCACCGATACATAGCCGTCCTCGTTTGCGACATATAAAATCTTATCATCTCTTTGCGCCATAGCCACGCCATCTCCCGCCTCAATGCCGATAGGATAGCTTAGCCCCACGCCATAAAGATTCCCATAAATATTGCGCCACGGCGCAGTGTAGCGTGGCTTTTTATAGCTTAGCAAAATTTCGCCCTTTTTCACGCTAAAAAATCCACCGCTTAAAAGCAAACTATCGTGGGACAAAATGGCGTTTTTTTGATTTTTAGAGATTAGCAAACGCACCGCCACGCTTTCAATCATCGGCTCTTTTAGTCGGCAAATATCAATGGTGAAAAATTCTGGCTTAGCGTCATTGCTTCGTAATCGCTCGGCGATTTCGGTGATTTTACGCTCAATCCCTTGCCAAGAGAGATTTATGATGATTCCCCGATAGGCGCAAATATTTATAATGGTTTGGTAGATTATGTCCTCTAATTTGCCTAGCTGTGGGATTCGGCTGGTGTAGATATTTGCGCGGAGTTCTAGGGCGTTGTCGTTTGTTTGGACTTGAATCAAAATAGGATAAAACGAACTCTCACGGCGAAAAATCTCAATTTCGTATTTTTGGATAATGGTATTATTTGTCTCAATGTAGCTATTTATTTCGCTATTATCAATGGCTACTTCTTCCCCGCTATCCTTTAAAATAAAGGATTGATAGCCCACCACATTGTAATCAAGTAGCAGTGGATTTATATTAAATTCCGTTGCAAAACTTTGCAAAATAGTTTTAATATTATCGCCACTACGCAAAAATTTGCCACTTGATGAGACGCTATTTACCTGCTCCATAAGTCAAAAACCCTCTAAATTCAATAACTCTTAGATTATAATAAATTTTTTCTTAAACATTTTGATTTTATATTGCAAAGCGCAATTTTAGCAAAAATATCACTAAAAATTTATGGGATAATTTTTGGGCGAATCGCGTTGCGAATCGATTGCGAAGTAAGTGTGAATCTGCAATATTTCGTCATTAAGTGCGAATCTGCCCCACTTCGTCATTGCGAGAAAATGAGCGTAGCGAATTTTCGTGGCAATCCACAAAATTAAAATCTGCGCATAGCACAACCATATAAAAGTTTTTACTTTTATTTTGCTTTTGTCAAACGAAGAATCCTCTAACCCCATAGACTCTAATCTACTAAGTAAAGTTACTTTGTGATTTGGATTATTCGGCGACTTTGTCGCCTAATAATAACGGAAAGATTGCGGATTGCTTTTATTTAGTGATTGATAAATCAAAGCAATTTAGTTGATTCGTTTCAAATATGCCTCACGCCATAAAAACGCAAGGTGGATAAACACAAATTGCGCCTATGTTTTCTCTATTTCGATTTTAAGGCACAAATTTATTTGCTTTTCCGCCACCTGACTCAATCATTCCTCTGCCCATCTCACGAAACGCCCCTGCTTTAGCATCTGCCAAACCCATATCCTCTTCTAATTTCTCTCTCTTTTTTTTGCAATTCGCAATAAATCAAATCCCCAACTTAAACCCTTATAATAATGAGTTTCCTTTTTTTTACAAAGTCCATCACATTTCCATTTAGGCGAATTTGCTACTTTTCGTATTACATCAATATCGGTAATATCGCTCTTTTTACTTTTTGCTTTTTCCGCATCCAAATCATCTAAAAACTCCAAATCATTTATAAATGGTGTTAGTTTAGGATACTCGCCATATTCTTCAGCCCATTCAGGGTCGTCTGTTTTAAGGCGTGGATATTTTACTTTCATATCCTCTATCCACGCTTTTAGCTCTTTATATTCTTCCCAATACTTATAATCCTTCGCCACCACTCCACTAACCGCAAACCCACAAACCATAAATAGCATAGCTATTCTCTTAATCGCTTTATTCATTTTTTACGCTCCTTAAAATATAAAGTTGCTGAAATTATATTTGCCCCCTTAAGGTATTCTTAAATAAAGAATGATTTTAGGGGATTTTACTTTTAAAATGGATACTTCGCTACACTGCGTTCCGCTCAGTATGACGAAAATATTTGGATTGCCACGAAAATTCTATGAA
>JBNMHH010000055.1:0-9704 GCA_050872665.1 Helicobacteraceae bacterium | reverse complement strand
TCATAAAACACCGCTACGCGCCGTTTGGTAAGTATGATTACACACTCGCGCTTATTTTATCGCTAATTACGCTTATTTTATGCGTGGGGCAAGTAGATGATGGGCATAATTGGGGTGGGGATTTTAGTGGATATATCGCTCAAGCCATCGCCCTAGCAAATGGCACAACGGCACAATATATAGCTGATAATACGCTAATGATGAGCAAATGTGATTGGTTATATGGTCCTTATGCTTATCCGTGGGGTTATCCAATGCTACTTGCACCAATCTATAAAATCTTTGGCTTTAATATTGTGGCATTTAAAAGCGTAGGAATTATTTGTTACACGCTATTTGTGGGAATCTTTTATATATTTTGTGCAAATCGATTGCCACGAATCTACGCGCTTTTTGCAGTGCTATTATTTGCGCTAAATCCCGCTATGATTGCGTTTGTAACAAATAATGTTTTAAGCGACACGCCGTTTTTACTATTTGGATTCGTGGCGTTAATTATTTTAGCAAAGCTATTTGGTGAATCGCGAAGCAATAACAACGGCATTTTAATCGCTACTTTTGGTGGAATCTTTATGCTATTTGCCACAATGATTCGCATAAATGGCTTTGTGATTCTTTGCGCTTTACTCACTATGCACGGCATTTTATTAGCAAAGCGATTTGCCCAGAATCTATTCAGAGCAAAGATTTTAAAGCCACTCTCGCACATAGATTCGCCCTACTCTTGGAAAATTCACGCGATTCCTTATATAATCTTTATCATAGGATTCGCCCTCGTATCACTGAATCTTTCAAGCGGTGGGGGGGACATTTTGGTGCATTATCGCTTATAAATGGCGCGATGATTTTAAATAATGCGGATTATTACATAGAAATTTTTAAAGATTTTTTCACAAATAATGGGCGACTTACGACTTTCGCGCTATGTGTGCCACTGATATATTTTGGAATCAAAGGTAGTCTAAAAGGCACAAACAGCGTGAGATTTAGCGAAAATATCTTTTTTGTGATTTTTGCTTGTGGGTTTTTGGCGTTGTTGCTTTTGTGGGTCGGCACTCAAGGGATTAGATTTGTATATTTGCTTTTGCCTTTTATGACACTTTGGGGTAGCAAAGGCTTGGCGGAGTTAAATGCAAATAAGCAATTCTTTGGGCGTTTTATGAGCATTTTATTGCTTATCATTTTGGCAAATTATACGCTTGTGGCTAGAAAAGTCAATTTTGAAGTGCAAGTAACCACAAGTGGCGCATACACAAAAGAAGCGATAGAAATATGGGATTTTATCGATAAAAGCACACCCAAAAATGCTGTGATTTTATTTCACAAGCCACGCGTTTTATATCTAAACGCACATAGAATCTCCTTTGCAAGTAATAATATCGCTAGATTCGATGAGGCGGATTTCGTGCTATGGGAGAGGGATTTGTGGAATGGATATGAAGGGATAAATATCGATTCAAGCGCATTTTTAGAGCGCACAGAGCTAATTTACAAAAACGCACAATTTAAACTTTACAAGGTGATTCAATGAAAAATCTTAATTTTGCTATAATTTACCCTTAAAGGATTTGCCGTGTTAGCTTTTATCTATCATTCACAATTTACGCGCTATTTTGGCTCGGCGTTTGTCGCGCTGGTGGTGAATCTAATCTCACGCATTTTTTTTGAGCTATTTTTTGGCTTTGGTGTGAGCGTGGCTTTGGGCTATGTGAGCGGACATTTTGTAAATTTCGCCATAAGTTCGCGCTACATTTTTCCAAAAGACAAATACAAAAGCACCAAAATCGCCTTTGTGAAATTCTCACTTGTGGCGTGTATCGGGCTTTTTGTGCAGACTTTTGTAGCGATATTTGCGCTTGGGCTTTTGCAGGGCGCGAATGTCGGGATTAGCATAGAGTGGCAAAAGCTACTAGCGCATATTTGCGGTATCGGCTCTAGCTTTATTTGCAACTTTTTGGGGCATAAATTTTTTAGCTTTAGGACAAGCGCATTTGAGCAATCGCTTCAAAATAAATTTCGCAAAAAGGAGGGACAAAATGAATGAGGCGATTTTAATCACAGGCGGGGCGGGATATATCGGCTCTTGTGTCAATGCTATGCTAAACACGCTAGGATTTCGCACTATCGTTGTTGATAGTCTGATTTACGGACACAAAGAGGCACTAGATTTTTCTCTTTTAGATTCAGCAAATATTTTAGAATTTTTTAAAAAAGCAAATCTCACTAGCACAGAGCCAAATCTCACAAACCCCAAATCAAACACGGAGTTTATCAAAGCAGATTTGTGCGATAAGAGTGCGCTTGAAGCGATATTTCAAAAGCACAAAATTTCTTGTGTGTTGCACTTTGCGGCGTTTGCCTATGTAGGGGAAAGCGTGGCAAATCCCGCCAAATACTACACAAACAATGTGGCAAACACGCTAAATCTCTTAGAAGCGATGCGTAAATTTGGCGTTAAACACATTATCTTTAGCTCCACTTGCGCCACCTATGGCAATCCTTTAGAGCTGCCCATCACAGAGTCCCACCCGCAAAATCCTATCAACCCTTATGGACGAAGCAAACTCATAGTAGAGCAGATTTTAGCTGACTATGCCAACGCTTATGGACTGCGCTACATTGCCCTGCGCTATTTTAACGCCGCAGGGGCGAGCAACTTTTTTGACATCGGCGAATCGCACAATCCAGAGACCCACCTAATCCCACTTATCTTGCAGACCGCACTAAAAAAGCGCGAATCTTTTTGCGTATTTGGCAGGGACTATGACACGCGCGATGGTAGCTGTGTGCGGGATTTTATCCATATAGATGATTTAAGTGCGGCACATATTTTGGCATTAGATTATTTAGAGCAACACCAAAAAAGCGAAGTCTTTAATCTAGGCAATGGGAGCGGATTCTCCGTGCTAGAAGTGCTAGAGTGTGCTAGGAAAATCACGCGCTGTGAAATCCCTAGTAAGTATGAGTCGCGCCGAGATGGCGACCCAGCAAAGCTAGTAGGAAGTGCCAAAAAAGCAAAAGAGATTTTAGGGTGGAATCCTATCTTTTATGACTTAGAGTCTATCCTAAAAAGCGCGTTTGCGTGGCATAAAAACGAGCGGTATTAAAAGTAATAAAAGGACAAAAAGAAATGAAAAAAGTGCTAATCATCGGCGCAGGAGTGGCAGGACTAAGCGCAGGGCGAGTGCTAAGCCAAAATGGCTATCAGGTCGCAATATATGAAACCGAATCAAGTGTAGGCGGAATGAGCAAGTCTCTAAAAATGTTTGACCAAATCGTAGATATAGGACCACATAGATTTTTTAGCAAAGACAAGCGGCTAAATGACTTTTGGAGTGCGCACACTTATGGGGAGAGCGAGAAAGTGAGCCGATTAACTAGAATCTTTTATAACAACAAATTTTTCTACTACCCCTTACGCGGATTTGACGCGCTTTTCAAGCTAGGGATTGTCGAATCTGCTTTGTGTGTGCTTAGCTTTATCAAAGCAAAGATAAAGCCTTTTGGTGGGGATAGCTTTGAGTCGTGGGTGGCAAATGCCTTTGGCTATCGCTTGTATAGCATATTTTTTAAGTCCTACACGCAAAAGCTATGGGGCATAGAGTGCAAGGACTTAGATAGCGACTTCGCAAGACAGCGCATAAAGGGGCTAAATCTCTATGAAGCTATCAAAAGCGCGTTTGTAGGGGACAAAAGCAAAAAGCACAAAACTTTAGTTGATGAGTTTAGCTACCCCAAAAAAGGCTGTGGCGCGGTGTATGAAAATATGGCAAAAGAGATTTTGGCAAATGGTGGGTATATTTTTTGTGATATTGAGGTGAGTGGTATCATCACAGAGGGCAAAAAGGCAGTGGGGATTCGCACAAGTGGCGGGGAAATCTATGGCGATATAGTGATTTCTACCGCGCCTTTTAGGGATATGGTGCTAAGCCTAGATGAGCTAGAATCTAGCATAAAATCTCTAGCGCAAAATCTAAAATTTAGAAATACGATTTTGGTGTATGTGGAGGTGGATTGCGGAAAAAATGCAGATTCTAGTATAGATTCTACACAATACAACAAGCAGCACGAAAAAAGCAAAGTATTTTGTGATGATTTTCGTGGTTTCCAAGCGCGAAATGAGGGAGTTACCAATAAGGTAATGACCGAAATTGAGCGCGAAGAATCTACGAAAAGCGCGCAAAAGACGAAGCTTTTTAAGGACAACTGGATTTATGTGCACTCAAAAAATATCGCGACTGGCAGAATCACAAACTTCGCAAACTGGACACAAGACTTGCGCTGTGGCAGGAGTGAGTGCATTTTATGCCTTGAATATTGGGCAAATGATGATGAAAATCTATGGAATCTAAGCAATGATGAAATAATAAATATCGCCAAAAAAGACTTGCTAGATTCTGCCCTAGTGGCACAATCCAGCCAAATCAAGCGCGCTTACGCGCTTAAAATCCACAAATCC
The DNA here is from genome assembly GCA_050872665.1 of Helicobacteraceae bacterium. Taxonomy (GTDB): domain Bacteria; phylum Campylobacterota; class Campylobacteria; order Campylobacterales; family Helicobacteraceae; genus NHYM01. The sequence goes on along the minus strand of JBNMHH010000055.1, from coordinate 5,245 downwards.
TATCCAATCTATGAGCGTGGCTATAAGCAAAATCTAAGTAAAATCTACAATGCCCTAGATGACTTCAAAGACTTGTATTTCATCGGGCGCAATGGCGCGTTTAAATACAACAATCAAGACCATAGCTTACTAATGGGGCTTTTGTGCGCGGATAAGATTTTGGGCAATGCTAGTCCAAACCTATGGGATATAAATACAGACTATGACTACCAAGAATGCGGTAAAATAAGCAAAAAACAAAATGTGTGATTTAAGGAATAAAAAATTATGGCTAAATTAAAAGAGTATTTTTTCGCGCCTTTTGGCAAGAGCGATTATGTCATCGCGCTATTTTTGATGATTATCTCATTTACATTATGCGCCATTAAAATCATTAATGGACAACACACTTGGGGCGATGACTCTGCATATCTCTCCCAAGCCATCGCCCTAGCAAATGGCACTACGGCACAATACATAGCTGATAATACGCTAATGATGAGCAAATGTGATTGGTTATATGGTCCTTATGCTTATCCTTGGGGATTCCCAATGCTACTTGCACCATTTTATAAAATCTTTGGCTTTAACATTGTGGCATTTAAAAGCGTAGGAATCATTTGCTATTCGATATTTGTGGGAATCTTTTATATTTTTTGTGTGAATCGATTGCCACGAATCTATGCTATTTTTGCCACGCTATTATTTGCGATAAATCCATATATGACAAATTTTGCAGCAAATGGCATTGTAAGTGATATTCCGTTTATGTTATTTGGATTTGTGGCGTTAATCATTTTGGCAAAGTTATTTGGTGAAACGCACAATAATAATAAAAAAGATATAGATTGCCACGACTTGCCAAAGGCAAGTCTCGCAATGACTGGGCAGGTAGATTCGTCATTGCGAGGCGAAGCCGAAGCAATCCATTATTCTAATAATAACGGCGTTTTAATCGCTACTTTTGGTGGAATCTTTATGCTTTTTGCAACAATGATTCGCATAAATGGCTTTGTGATTCTTTGCGCTTTAATTACAATGCATAGCATTTTATTAGCAAAGCGATTCGCCCCACAAATATTTACCACACGAATCTTAAAGCCACTCTCACAAATAGATTCGCCTTATTCTTGGAAAATGCATACGATTCCTTATGTGATTTTTGCCGTAGGATTCGCAATCGTATCAATCACGCTTTCAAGTGGTGGGAGTGGACATTGGAGTGTGTTAGCAGAAGCAAGTATAGATGGCATTTTACATAATCTTTATTCTTACTCGGTGCGATTTAATCAGTTTTTTGATTTAAGGGAAAGAGATTTTATTATTTTGTCAATCTGCCTTGCGCCATTTCTTTTGTTTGGCATTAGAGAGCGCCTAAAGAGTAGCGAATCTAGCGCGACTATATTTTACATAATCTTTGCGCTAGGATTTTTTACGCTATTGCTTTTGTGGGTGGAAACCTTTGGACTAAGATTTGTTTTTGTGTTATTGCCGTTTTTGGTATTTTGGACTACTATGGGGCTACTCAAAGCCAAAAAAATCTATGGCTATGCGATGAGTGCGGTTTTGCTTGTGATTTTAGGTAGTTTTGTGCATCTAAATGTGTTAGACGCAGATTTTAAAGATAAAATGAGTAGAAAATCCGATATGTCAGCCACACAATATTCAAATGACACATTGCAAATATGGGAAGTGATTAAGCAAAATACGCCAAAAGATTCCATAATCATATCATTTAAGCCCCGCACGGTGTATCTAAATACAGATAGGCTTAGCTTCGTTACAGATAAAATAGAGCGTTTAGATGAAGCAGATTTCGTGCTATGGTGGGCAGATTTTGCAAAGCTAAATATCGCCTCTAAAGCATTTCAGGCAAAAACAGAACTCGTTTTTCACAACGCCGAGTATAGGCTATTTAAAGTGCTAAAATGAAGCAGTGTAATTTATGCTATTATTTCATAGATTCTAAGTAAGGAGCGACTATGCTAAACAAAAAGATTCTAGTAACGGGTGGGGCGGGGTTTTTGGGCTCACATTTGTGCGATAGGCTCATAGAGAGGGGCGATGAAGTGCTTTGTGTGGATAATCTTTTCACAGGCACAAAAGCAAATATCGCTCATCTTCTCTCCCATCCGCGTTTTGAGTTTATGCGGCACGACATCACTTTCCCGCTATATGTAGAAGTCGATGAGATTGACAATCTCGCCTGTCCAGCAAGCCCTATCCATTATCAGTTTGACCCCGTGCAAACGACCAAAACCTCCGTAGTAGGTGCTATCAATATGCTAGGACTAGCCAAGCGCGTCAAAGCAAAAATCCTCCAAGCCTCCACTAGCGAAGTCTATGGCGACCCAGAAATCCACCCCCAAGTAGAATCTTACCGAGGCTGTGTCAATCCTATCGGCATAAGGGCGTGCTATGATGAGGGCAAACGATGTGCTGAAACGCTGTTTTTTGACTATCATAGACAGCACAATCTACAAATCAAAGTAATGCGTATCTTTAATACCTATGGCGCGAGAATGCACCCAAATGATGGGCGCGTGGTGAGCAACTTTGTCATTCAAGCATTGCAGGGCAAAGACATAAGCATTTATGGCGATGGCTCACAAACGCGTAGCTTTTGCTATGTAGATGACTTGATAGAGGGAATGATGCGACTAATGGACTCCCGTCCCGACTTCGTAGGACCTGTAAATATAGGCAATCCAAGTGAGTTTAGCATACTAGAGCTAGCAAATGAAGTCCTAGCCCTAACTAACTCCAAATCTAAGCTAATCTTCCACCCACTCCCACAAGATGACCCCAAACAGCGCAAACCAGACATTTCACTAGCAAAAAAAGAGCTAGATTGGCAGCCAAAAGTCGCGCTAAAAGATGGACTAGTAAAGACGATAGAATACTTTGAAAATCTTTTAGCCCAAAATAATGCAAAAATGTGATAGATTTTTTGCGTGAGTTGTTTGAACGCTTTACGCAGATTAGCAGGATAGAAAATTAGGGGAGATGCGGAAAAGAATTTCTTAAATCAACAAAAATTTTTCTATATTCTTTCTTAAAGCAACTTTTACAACTTGTTTTGATATGTGAATTTTTAAAAATCTGTTTTTCTTTATTTGCTTCTTTAGCTTCTTTTAATCCAAATTTTATTTGATTTTGTCTTTCTACTTCTTCGACATATTCTCTACCTCTTTGTTTCTTGGTATCTTTATACACAACAAAATAATAAAACTTATGATTTTTTATTGATATATTATTATCTTGCAATATTTGATTTAAGCTATTAAGCCCTTCAACATATTTTTCTTGTATTTTTTTCCTTTTTTTCTTTTTTGTTGAGTTGTTGGCGATATGAATTTTTAAATTCTATGCAATACACTTCGTTACCAATAAAATAAAGCGCATCAAAAGAGCTAGTCTTTGGCGGAAATTTATCTTGCGTAATGTTATCAAAATTATATACTTTCATATTGCTATCACACAAATAAACAACATTAATGTCATCGCTATTGTCATAACTTGTTTCGTGCAGTGTGGATATATATTTGGCTAATTGAGACTTTAAAATTGATAAATCTGATGGCATTACTCATTACCTTCAATTTCATCTAGTGTAGTATAAGCCTCGTGAAGTTTATCAAAAATCTCATCAAGTGTATCATCATTATTATCATTTACTTGTTTAATTATACTATTATCTGCCAAATAAAACTTTGTATTGCAATTTTGTTTTTTGCTATGTGTTCTCAATCCTCCTAACATATATGGACTATGGGTATTTACCATAATGCGTATATTATTTTTTGCAAGTGTAACTAAAACTTTTGCAAATTCAATTTGCCAAGTAGGATGCAAGTGATTTTCTGGCTCATCAAAAATAAAATATCCTTTCCTTGTAAAACGATTCTTATCAAGCAAAACTTGTATAATACCAAATGTTTTAATACCTACCGCTATATCTTTAAGAGATATGTCGTCCCCATCATTTTTATGAAAACGATAAGGTTTGCCTTGTTCTTTTATAAATTTACCACTTATCAAATTTCTAATTTCATCTTTAATGTGTGAATTTTCATATAGCTTATGTTTTAATGGTTGAAAAACAAGTTTGGTATATAAATCCCATAATACGTAAGGATATTTTATTTCAAAGGAATCATCATAGATGGAGCTATCTTGTTTCATAATAGCAATGGTATTAAAAAATTCTTCTAAATCCCATATTAGCGGAGTTTGTATAAAGGTGCAATCTATCAATTCTCTGCTATTCAAATTGGTATGCAGTATAGTATTAAACTTTTTGCATTGATTTTCATATATCTCAGCCTCACATTGAATTTTCTTATCAACAAATAAAGAAATTTTACCACTGCGGCTAATTTCAGAATCAAATAGAAGGTCTAAAAATAAATTAAAATTTTTTTTGCCAAAATCCGAACACTCTTGTGTATTTTGGTTTGTTTGTGTGTTGTTTTGTCTGTGTAAAAAGATTTTATCGCTTTTTTTGTTTAAGTTTTGTGTAATATTATCAGCCTTTATAAGAGCCATAAGAGATTTGCCAACGGTACTTTTACCTTCATCATTTTTCCCTGCTATTACCGTAAGCCCTGATATATCAATGTTTGCTTCCTTAATATGTCCTATATTTTCAAGTTTAAGCTCTAGTTGTTTAGCTTTGTTTCTCATTATACATTCCTTGCGATGTCAAAAATAAAAGCGATTGTAACATAATTTTAATATAAATTCATACAAGGTTACCACATATTTCCCTAAGTTTTTATTATACCATTAAAATATTAAGCTACAATTTCACAAACCAAAAAAAGGAGATTTTATGAAAGTCGCAGTCATCGGTAGCGGATATGTAGGGCTTGTGGCGGGGGCTTGTTTTGCCCAAATGGGCAACTCCGTGATTTGCCTTGATATAGATGAGGACAAAATCGCAAAGCTAAAGCAAGGCATCGTGCCTATCTATGAGCCCGGATTAAGCGAAATGATAAAAGAAAATCAAGCTAAAAACACGCTCTATTTTACCACCGATAAGCGCGAGGCACTCCAAAAAGCCGAAGTGATTTTCATAGCAGTAGGGACGCCTATGGGCGATGATGGCAGTGCGGATTTGCGGTTTGTGCAAAGTGTGGCGGGGGATATTGGCGAGATTATAGAGGGGTATTGCGTGGTGGTGGATAAAAGCACCGTGCCTGTCGGCACAGCAAAATCCGTGAAATCTATCATAAAAGAAAAGCTAAAATCACGCGCTTTAGAC
>JBNMHH010000054.1:0-9796 GCA_050872665.1 Helicobacteraceae bacterium | reverse complement strand
TCCCACGCCAAAATACGCCAAAACGCGCCACAATGTGGGCTTTATGGCATTGGATTTTTTTATAAAAAATTCTAATAATTTACAGCTTTTGGCACTGCAATCGCGCGATTTTGCGATGAATGCGAAGTTTAACGCTGAGATATTAAAATGCGAAAAAATTATTTTTGCCAAACCGCAAACCTTTATGAATGCCTCAGGCGAGGCAGTGAAGCGCATTGCGGACTTTTATAAAATAAGCGATATTGCCGTCCTCCACGATGATTTGGATTTAAATTTGGGGGCGGTGCGATTCAAATTTGGGGGCGGAAATGCGGGGCATAATGGGCTAAAATCTATTGATTCGCTTATGAGCGACAAATATTTGCGAGTCCGCATAGGAATCGGCACTCCAAAAAATAAGGTGGATTTGGGCGTAGATTCTGGCACGAATCCACTTAGTGCAAATCCGCCTAGCGTGAATCGTGAATCCATCAAAGCCACCATTTTGGACTTTGTGTTAGGCGATTTTAGCGATGATGAGATGAAAGTTTTGCAACCCACCTTTGAGATTGTCGCAAACGCGCTTGATGATTTCATAAACGGCGCGAATCTCCAAGCCCTGCAAAACGCCCACACAAAGAAAAATTAGCATAAATTGTTGCCGATTTTAATTACAAATAGCCATAATTACACTTTATATACAACGCTAACTAGCCTCTTTTATTTCCTCGATTACCGCATCTATCACATTGTCTCTATCAAAAGCAGAGTTTGGCAACTTGGGGCGTTGTGATACAATAGCCACAACTATGGGCTTAAGTATGCTATTTGCATAAGGCAACATTGCTTTAACGCTAAATTTTTTGCCAAAGAAATCCACATCATCTTGCAAAATTTTATTGACAATGGCTGAAAATTCGCTTCCCTCATCTTTTGATAGCTTAAATAAAACGCTAAGTGCAATGATATGCTCAAAAAATATGCGTTGCTTTTTGGCTAAATCATCTTCAATAAATTTATCCATAAGTTTTTTGGTAGCTGCACCGCCACCCATACCGCCAACTATGCCACCGATTAGCCCACCTGCGATAGTGCCTACACCCGGGATAAATGAAAGTGCAGCAGCCCCAGCTAACGCTCCAGCCGCTCCACCTGCGATACCACCAGCATTTACGGCGATATTTTTTACACATTGCATACCAGAGATTTGCCCTCTCATCATTTGGACAACCTCCACGCTAGAGGTAACTGCCATAGTCGCAGCTGCCACTACAATAGTGCCACGCAATGCACTATTTGCTGCACTATTAACTGCTCCTTTACCTGCGCTTGACGCGCCTTTCTTGCCAACTTCGGCTAATGCTCTGCCTACTACATTGCCATTAAAGTTAAAATTTATCAATTGTTGTAAAAATTGATTTAGCGCAGGGATTCTTTGCATTTGTGCTCCTACCATATAGATAGCAAATGCCTTGCCACCAGTCCTTATCCCTATGATGATTGATTCTTTTAGTGCCTTTTTTATGTTGCGCTCTCTGTAATAACATAGACTTGTATTTACTACAAATGACACACCAACTGCCACTACAGCTATACCTGCGCCATTTCTAGCGTCAAACTTTAGACTTTCTTTGGAGCAGAATTTAGAGTAATCTTTTGCTTCTTGGTATGTTACGCTACCTTTTTTGACAAGACTTTTTGCCTCATTTGGGTCTGTAACGCCCGGCACTTTGCCCTGCCTAATCTTTTCCTCCATAACTTTGACTGCTTTATCGTATTGGTCTTTTGGGACTTCCAACACCATAGGTTTGCCCGTATCTTGGTCAATATATTTATAATTGCCATCGCCCTTATTGTCAAATCCAGCACCAACACTTCTAGCAGCCGTTTTTAGATATTTAGTTTGTATCTTAATGCCATCTACAAGTCTATCTGCGCCATTTAGGGCATTATCACCACCTATTATTTGGGCATTTTTCCCAGCCCATATATCATTTTCATTATTCATAATCTCTGCGGCAAATCCGTGTCCCGTATCTGCGTTTTGTAAAGTGTGAAAATTCTTAGCCCATACTTCACTAACGCCCAAAGTAGTCGCTGCGGTGGAGGCGGTATTGGATAGATTTTTGCTAAATCTCTCTTTAAAAGATTCATAGCTTTCACCCTCTAAAATCACAGGATTCAAATCCTCGCTAATCTCTATGCAACGATTTTCTGTATCCTCGCACAAGGCAGAGCAAAACCATTCGCCCTCAATATCATTTGTGCTATTTCTATCCTCTGCTTTGCCACAAGATGAGCAAAAAGCAAAATTATCTAAATTTACATTGTGGATAAAATACGCACCATCATCAAAAATATATTTATTGACATTGCCACCTGCTTTTAGGAAATCCTCTAAATATTCATCAGGTAAATCTATGATTGTTTGTGCTTGTGATATGGCGTCTTTGCGTGAGATTTTGGGCGATTCTTTGACAAATGATTCCATTGCATTTATGGTTGTTTGTAAATCCTCTGGCTTAAAATAAAAATCGCTGTCATAGAGTGTAATACTAGCGATTTTACCGCTATACTCTATGCCTTGAATCATCTCATCAATAAAGCCCTTAAATTTTAGTCGCTTATCCTTAATCTCACACGCACTATATATATTTTGTAGTGTAAAATATAAATATTTATCATCTAGCTCGGCGATAGTCTGTGTGATTTGCTGGTATATCTTTTTATAATGTTTTAAATCTTTGACTAGCCATATTAGGAATATCCCAAATATAAGAGCTATAGATTCAAAACGCTGATTTGTAAGTGGAAATAATAATAAATTTAAACCAAAAGCATAAACAAATACGAATCCAAATGCGTGAAAAAGGCGAGATTTTTTATAGATTCTATCTAATTCCCCCCCCCCCATTTAAAGAAGCATATTCTTTGGCATTTGATAGCATTTTTGTGTAGCCAAATGAACAAACCACATAATACCCAAAAATAAGAAGCATAAAAAGATGATACCCGCTATCCTCAATATACTCATTATATTTGCCAAATATACCGACTACTGCGAGTAACAGCGCAACTTTTAGTATCGTAGGAATCTTGCCATATAGAAAATATGATATAGCAAAAATTGCAATGCCCATTACTCCCATTTTAATAAACACATCTGCACCCAAAGTGCCAACAATGCTCCAAAACTTTTGCAAAACTTCCATAAAAGTCTCCTTAAGAAATATAAGATTTTATAAAGATTGAATTCTATCGCAAAATAAATATGATGATTATTAAAAATTGGCAAAAATTTATTTAACTTATTCATTTAGCAAATTATGCTAAAATTGCGCGGTTTTTTAAAGGCAAAATAAGCGCAAATTTTTGCCAAATTATGCCCACCAATCGCGCCACAGCTTAAAAGAAAGGACATTATGCTTTTTAGATTCGTAGGCTTTATTTATGTCAAATTTATCGCTCTAATCTTACTTGCGTTGCAGCTTTTCTTTGTGGGCGTGGAGATTTTGAAATACCTTGATGATTTGCCCGATTCGGCGAATCTTGTGGTGCTATTTTTGGCGTGGGTGTTTTTGTATGCGCTAAATTACACTTTTCCCATAGCGGTGATTTTGTCCTCTGTGGCGGCGTATATCGTGCTTGTGAAAAGCAATCAACTCACCGCGATTTTATCTATTGGCTATTCTAAAAAGCAGATTTTAGCCCCGCTTGTCATCATTGCAGCGTTTTTAAATCTCGCATATATCGCGCTAAACGCCACGCCATTTGTCTATGCGGAGGAAAATATCGAAAGCATCGTCTATCGCAGTAGCATAAATGACGCGAAAAGCGACCTTTTGGTGAAATACGATGATGATTATGTCTATATGGAAAAGATTTTTCCACTGCTTCAAAAAGCGCAAAATATAAAGGTTTTTGAGATTCGCGACTTTGCGCTGTCGCGCTTTATCGAGGCGAGTGAGGCGGAGTTTGACGGCTCGTGGTGGAATCTAAAATCTGCCACAATCACCACGCTCCCCAAAGATTTGAATTTTACGGATTCAAAGCTATCCACGCAGCACATTGAAAACTACCAAATTTTGCAGGATTTTAAGCCCAAAATTTTAGACACGATTTATCAAAATAAGCCCAATATTTCCATTACAGACGCCATAAGCGCGATGAATCTGCTTACCGCGCAAAATAGTAGCACAGAAAAAATCCGCGCGATTTTATATGCGTTTTTTGCGATTCCTGTGGCGATTCCCCTAGCGATTGTCATTATGAGCTTTTTTGTCCCAAATCTCGCGCGGTATAGCAATTTGGCAAAGTTAGGATTCGTATTTGTGCTATTTTGCCTAATCGTGTGGGGCGTATTTTTTATGCTTACCAAACTCGCAATCAGTGGCTTTTTACCACCTGAACTGGGCATAATCGTGCCATTAGTGGCATTTATGGGCATTTCGCTAGGATTTTATCGGCGAATCTAAAATTCTTATGCTAGAATCGCACATAAATTTTTAAATAAAAAGGAGTAAATATGCCACTTGTAACGATAAAATTGGCAAAGCCAGAGCTGACAAAAGAGCAAAAAGAGCAACTAATCGCGGATATTACTGATTTACTAGCCACCAAATATGGCAAAGCAAGGGAGCGAATCGTGGTTAGCCTTGAATCAATAGAGCCGAGTGATATAGGATTCGGGGGAATGAGTGTAGAAAATTTAAAAAAGAAAAAGTAGTGTGGCAATTTGTCTTTACTAAAGAAACTTCGCTTCGCTTGTTTTAAGTATGCAATTTCGCACTTGTGAGAATTTTTGGGACTCAACAGACTCCAAGTCTAGTTTTTATCCCAAAATTTTCTACAAATACAAAAGCCACACCGCAAATACTTCGATTGTGATTTGCTTTGCAAATCAATTACGAATTTAGCGCGAATCTAAAGGCAAAAATTGCCGTCATTGCGGGGCGAATCGTAGATTCGCACGAAGCAATCCAAAAAAACAAAAAAGGCACAAAAATGACAAAAATTTTTAGCAAAATATTTCCAAAAGCACACGAGCCAAAAATCATCGCATTTGATAGGCGCAAACTCTTTGGCGACATTATGGTATCAATCCCTGCGCTTTATTTGGCTAAAAAGCTCTATCCTAGCGCGAATCTAGTGCTTATCACAAATGCGCGTGGCAAAAATTTATGCCAAAATTTTAGCTTTATCGATAAAATTGTGGAGTGCGAATCAAATGGCGATTTTGGCGCGACTATCGATAAAATCGCCCCTGATATACTTATCTTAGGGCATAGGACGAGCAAAAATATTACATTTGCAAATCAAAGCAAATGCCCTAAAATCATCTCGTGGATTCACCTAAAAAGTATGTTTTTGCCGAAATTTTGCCACCCTTTGTATTTGATGAAAGGCAAAAGGCGCGAAATGCAAAGCTGTATAGATTTGATTCGCACGATGAATCCACGCCGATTCGATAAAATCATCGGCAGTGTCGCCCTGCAAAATCTCCCCATTCAAATCCAAACTTCGCGCCAAAATGTCGCATTTGTCGATGCGATTTTAGGGGGGGGGGGAATCACAAGTTAATCATTGGCATTCATTGCTTTCGTGGCAAGGCGATTTTTAACCTCGCCGTGAATGACTGGATTGCACTTGGCAAAGAGATTGCAAGTGAATTTAGCGATATTTTGGTAATTTTTACCAATCACAAAGGCAGTGGCTACGAATTCCCGCCCTTTAGGCAATCAAATATTAAGGTTTTTGTCAATAACGATGATTTGCTAAATTTAGCCGAGCTAACCAAGCGATTCGACCTACTTTTATGCGCTGACACGGGCAATGCGCATTTGGCAGACAACCTAAAAGTGCGCATTTTAGAGATTATACACGCTAAAAACCTCTATCGCTGGGGTTGTGGAGCTTATGGTAATGAATGCGAAATGGTTGCTCTGCCAAATGCTTGGGAGCAAAACTACGAATCTTACAAGCAGATTTATTTTAGCAAGGCAAAGGCTTGGATTCGGCGATTGCTGGGGAATTTGGAAAAGTAATAGATTTGCCAAAGCGAATCTATCAAAAACAAAAATACTAAATAAATCTAGCTCCCAATTACGCCTCCGTCAATCTTTTTAATTTGAATTATGGTGCTTCGTGGCGTAGAATTGCCACCATTTGGAAAGTGGCTAGTGGCTAGTTTTTCGCCCGGGTGCTGGATTCCCACAAACATTATTGTATTATCTGGCGAAAATGCGATTCCTGTAATCTCTGCTGCCACAGGTCCGCTTAAAAATCGTCTTATCTCGCCTGTGTTAGGATTAGCACAAAGCATTTGATTGTTTCCCATACCTTCATATTCGCCTTTATTGGAATAATTGCCATCGGTTTGAATCCACAACCGCCCAAATTTGTCAAATTTCAAACCATCAGGGCTATTAAATATATTATCTTTAGTGATATTGCTTGTCCCAGCGCGTAAGTCGCCTTTTTTATGAATGAGTGGATTTCCAGCTAGAGCAAAGATATTCCAGTGAAACTTTGAAACTGCGTGATTATCATCATCTGCCCTAAAGGCGATAATTTGCCCATAGATATTATTGGCGCGTGGATTCGCACTATCTGTTTGTTTGCGCTTAGTGTTGTTTGTCATTGTGGCATAGACATATTTGCCATTATTATCCACTGCTATCCATTCAGGTCTATCCATTGGTGTCGCTCCCACTACACTTGCCGCAATGCGTGTATTTATGCAAATATCTGCTTGGCTTTCAAAGCCATTGCTTTTATCAAGTCCATTTTTGCCAAATACTAGGGGAATCCACTCGCCCTTACCCTCTAAATTATGCCCATTATCATAGAATTTTGCGACATACAAAACACCCTCATCTAAAATATCTTTATTTGCCTTTTTGTCATTTTTGTTGTATTTATTTTTGGTGACAAATTTATACAAAAACTCATTTGCTTCATCATCGCCCATATACACGACAACTTTGCCGTCTTTATTGATGACAATCTCCGCATTTTCGTGCTTAAATCTCCCCAGCGAAGTCCGCTTAATAGGTGTAAAATTTGCATCATAAGGGTCAATCTCCACCACATAGCCAAAGCGATTTGGCTCATTAGGATTCTTAGCAATGTCAAATCGCTCATCTAACTCGAATCCATATAAACTTTTTGCATCAATCCATACCTTTTTTGCACTTCACTAAATTGATGATTTTTATCACTGCAACCAAAAAAATCATCGAAATTTTCTTCACAAGTGAGATAAGTTCCCCAAGGTGTTTGCCCATTTGCGCAGTTATTTAGAGTGCCTTTTATTGTTTTGCCATTTTTGTCAGCCTTTGTTTTTAATAATGGCGAACCTTTGGCGTAGCCACTAACTTTCATTGCGGTGTGTGCTGTGATTCGGCGATTGTATTTAGAATCTAACACAATTTTATAATATCCATTTTTATCACACTTAATCTCAAAAATACTTACCCCAAGCGAGTTTTGCATATATTTCACATCATCTAAAGAAATATTTTTGCCTTCGTGATTAAACATTATCTCAGGGTTAATATATTCGTTATTTACTGCCATAATCCCATTATTTTCACCTAAAGGAAAATACGACATTCCATCTGTATTATCTCCAAATGTGAGATTTGCATTGTCAATAACCTTTTTATTGATAATTTTACGCTCATCAAATTCACTAGCTTTTGAAAATAGCTTATCGCCCCAGCTTATAAGTGGCTTTGCCTCATAGCCATTTGGCACTTTTATAGTGTCCTCTATACTAGAATCAATACCATTAAATCCTAGCAATTCTTTGCTACCAACCAAAGTCTTAGCATTTACAAAAGACGGCGCAAAAAAACTCACATAGCCCAATCCTAAAGTCGAATTTTTGATAAAACTTCGTCTATTCATTTTAATTCCTTTATTTTAAATTTAGCCCACAAATGAGCTTGGTGGAATTGTAACTATTTGCTGTAAATCCTATGTATGCCTTGTGTAAAATAAAAGTAAAGATTCATAAACTTAAGCAAGTGTCAAATTGACAAATCTTTAAGCGATTCGCTATGAATCCAAATATATAATTCTAAATCTTTTTTTGCAAGGGCAAATCACAGATTCGCCTACGCAATCCAAATAAAATCTTATTTTTAGCAAAATTTCTATAAAATGCCACGATTTTTTAAAAAATTTAGGAGAATCTTATGGATATGAATAGGCAAGGCGCGATAAGCGAGTTTTTTAAGTTTTGCAAGGATAATGAAGCCGAGTTTGTGGGCTTTCGATTCACCGACATTAAAGGCACTTGGCGACAAATCACCTTTGCGATGAATGCGATAAATGAGGAGAGTTTTAAGGGGATTCCCTGCGATGCGAGTTCTGTGGCGGCGTGGCAGCCCATCGACAAATCCGATATGCTTTTGATTCCCGACCCTGTGCGATATTTCCTAGACCCATTTAGCGCGGATACCACGGTAATCGTGTTTTGCGACATTTGGGACATTTACAAAAACGAGCCTTACGAGAAATGCCCACGAAGCATTGTCAAACGCGCAATGGAGTTTGTAAAAAAAGAAAATATCGGCGATGTCGTGTATTTTGGACCTGAGAATGAATTTTTTATGTTTGATAGCATTAAGATTAATGATTCGATAAATTGCCAATACTACGAGATTGACACGGAGGAAGGCGAGTGGAATCGCGACAAAGAGTTTGACGGAAGCGTAAATATCGGGCATAGAAGCGGGACAAAGGGTGGATATTTTGCGATTCCGCCTATTGATTCAAGCAACGATATTCGCGCAGAAATGGTAAAAGTGCTAAATCAAGTCGGCGTGGAGGCGCACCTACACCACCACGAAGTAGGACAAGCGCAATGCGAAATCGGCGTGAAATTTGGCGATATGCTCGAAGCTGCCGACAATGTCCAAAAGCTAAAATATGTCGTAAAAATGGTGGCGCATTTGAATGGCAAAACAGCGACTTTTATGCCAAAGCCCATTTTTGGCGACAATGGTAGCGGAATGCATGTGCATATCAGCATTTGGAAAGGCAAAAAAAATCTTTTTGCGGGGGATAAATATCAGGGCTTAAGCGACTTTTCGCTTTACTTTTTAGGCGGAATCTTAAAGCACGCACGAAGTATCGCGGCATTTACAAACGCCAGCACAAACTCATACAAACGCCTAATTCCCGGCTTTGAAGCACCAAGCATTTTAGCCTACTCCGCGCAAAATCGCAGTGCAAGTGTGCGAATCCCATATAATAGTGGCGAAAAAAGCAAACGCGTGGAGTTTCGATTCCCCGATAGCTCTAGCAACCCATACCTTGCCTTTGCCGCGCTACTAATGGGCGGAATCGATGGCATAAAAAATAAGATTCACCCCGGAGAGCCGATGGATATAAACCTTTTCAAACTCACACTTGATGAAATCCGCGACAAAGGCATTATCCAGCTACCGCACACTTTGCGTAGTGCGATTGAGGAAATGTTAGCCGATAGGGAGTTTTACAAACAAGGTGGGGTGTTTAGCGAGGAATTTTTGCAAACTTATAAGGCGTATAAATTTAAAGCGGAAATCTGGCCTTGGGAGGCGCGACCGCATCCGTTTGAGTTTGTCAGCACTTATTCGTGCTAAAAAGGCAATTTGTTCTGGGGTATGCAATTCACACGGCGATTCGCCCCTTGCTTCGTCAATAGACACCAAGTCTTATTTCCTCGCAAGGGGCAAAATGCCGTGCAAAGCCACACCGCCATTACTTCGATTGTCGTGGCTTTAGCCACGAATCTAAAAAATAAAGCGTGAATCCACTTAAAAGT
>JBNMHH010000053.1:0-9838 GCA_050872665.1 Helicobacteraceae bacterium | reverse complement strand
CTTTTAAATTTATACCAATCACAAGGAGTTAGAAATGGCTTTAGATTCGGCGAAAAAGGCAGAGATTATCTCAAAATTTGGACGCAGTGGCAAGGATACAGGCTCAAGCGAAGTGCAAATCGCACTTTTGACAGAGCGCATAGTGAGCCTCACAGAGCAGTTAAGGGCAAATAAAAAAGACCATTCAAGTAGGCTTGGAATGCTAAAATTAGTCGGACAAAGACGCAGTCTGCTAAAATATCTCAAAAACACGGATTTTGAACGCTACGCGAAAATCATCAAAGAGCTAAAATTAAAAGATAAAATTTAATGATTTTTTTGCGCTTTTTACGCAAAAATTTGATTATTTAGCGTTAATGGGCAAAGTGTGCGAATGCCACACTTTACGCCCTAAAATTTGCGATAAATTCTCTAATCTCATTTAATTTTACTAAAACCACGCTTTCGCCACGAGATACACTTACACTTAAGCGCAAATTTTCAATCATTGCGCTTTTTAGTGGCTCTATGTTTGGCGCATTTGGCGCAAAATCAACGCGATTATTTTTAAAATCATCTATCGTATAAATGGGCAAAATGCCTTTCAGTGCGGAAAATCGCGTTAGTTGCTCGTCATTTTGCCTACAAAAAATCACAGGAATCCCCATAGCCACGCAAGGCGAAGCGCAATGCAAAGCCGAAGTGATGATAAGCCTCGCCTCATTTTTGTAGCGCGTAAGCAAAGTTTTAGCGGTATCAAAAAAATGCGCGGAAGTAAGCGAATCTGGCATATAGCCTTGCTGATTGATATGCTGGGCTTTTACCTTAATATCGCGCGGAATAAATGGCAAAAATTTATCATCTAAGCCCACGAAAAAGACTTTATTTTGGCTTGGGCTTGGCGTTCGCTTTGGCAAAGTTAGCGTTAGACAGCGCGAAAAATAGGATTTTAGCCCTAGTTTGCGACAAAATTCAAGCGTGTATAAATCCCTGCAACCTATCGT
Organism: Helicobacteraceae bacterium; assembly: GCA_050872665.1. Taxonomy (GTDB): domain Bacteria; phylum Campylobacterota; class Campylobacteria; order Campylobacterales; family Helicobacteraceae; genus NHYM01. The sequence goes on along the minus strand of JBNMHH010000053.1, from coordinate 8,855 downwards.
TTTATCATCAAAATAGCGCGGATAACACGCCAAAAAGGTAGAGCAAATATTTTTGTATGTGCGCTGTAAAATGTGTGCCGACAAAAATGGGTAAGATATTTTTGGGTGGTAGAAAGTGGTAGCTATGGGCGAACCAGCCTTGCATTATGGCGATTTTGCCACTGTGATTCACACCTTGCGATTCGCTATGGGCGTTCCCCCCCCCCCATTTTGCGAGAGTATGCTATTGTAGTAAGCTAAATAATCCCTACCAAAATATTCGTAATTTGCGCTCTTGTAGATAGAATCAAGGGCGTTTTTGGTGGCGATAGTTTGAATATGGTCGCCTAAATTACTAGCATTGCAAATGTGGTGATAGGGATAATCAAACAATACAAAATGATTGTTGCTAAAATCTATCGAATCGCTTGAATTGCCCATACAATGCGTGGTTTGATTGTGGCAGAATTGCTCAAATGCGATTGCAATATTGTCAAATTGAATAGTTTTTGTAATTTCACTTTGCATCGCATTTATTTCCTTGCGAATCCGCTTAAACGGACGCAAAACATTTTTAATCCTTTGGGCTAAATTTGCCATTTTTTCTCCTTAAAATACACAAAAAAATTAAACGCGGAATTTTAGCACAAAATTTACGCTTTAAACACAAGTGGGTTAAATGCCTTACTAGCCACTAAAATTTCATCACCGATTTTGTATTCCTCTGCCTCGCGCCCCATTGTAATGGTGGTGATTTGATTATTTACCAAAATATGCACCACAAAGATTATGCCCTCTTGCGTAATGTCGATGATTTTGGCAGAAAAGTTGAACTTCGCGCTTAATTTGCTTTCGCCAAAAATGCCATTTATGTCGCCATCGCTGATGATTTTGCCCTCTTTAATGTGAATGATTCGATTTGAGAGCTTAAAAATCTCGCTAATATCGTGGCTAACCAAAATCGTAGTTAGCCCAAAGTGCCTGTGTAGCTTAATAATCTCATCTTGTAAAATCCCGCGCATTTCGTTATCAAGCGCACTTAGTGGCTCATCAAGCAACAAAATATTTGCATTGGAAATTAGCGCACGAGCGAGTGCTACGCGCTGTTTTTGCCCACCGCTAAGCTCTTTTGGCAATTTATCACGCAGATTTTCTAACTCCATTAGCTTTAAAAGTTCATCGATTTTGCCTTTTTGGCGCGAATCTTTTAGCCCAAAGGCTAAATTTTTCCACACGCTAAAATGCGGAAAAAGCGCGTAGTCTTGGAATACGAATCCAATTTTGCGCTTTTGTGGCGGGAGATTGATTTTTTTGGTGCTATCAAACCACACTTCATTATCCACGATGATTCGCCCTGAATCTGCCACTTCAAGCCCAGCGATGATTCGCAAAAGTGTAGTTTTTCCCGCGCCACTTTTGCCAAAAATGCTAATAAAATCATTAGTTTTTAGCTGTGTAGAAATGTGTAGCAAAATCTTGCCATTTGCGCCGTTTGGGGACTTTGTAATATCTATCTCAATCATTTTCTAACTCTTAAAATATCGTTTATTTATAAAAAATATCACTAACAGCAAAATAAAAGTAACCAAAAATAGACTAAAAGAATATTTATGCGCCAAGCCCATATTTATCGTATCGACTTCCTCATAAATGGCGATACTAGCCACTTTTGTCTCGCCTCGAATATTTCCGCCAATCATCATCACCACGCCAAATTCGCCTATGGTATGCACGAAACTTGTGATTGCGCCTAGCAATAAATTTGACTTGATATTTGGCAGCAAAATCATAAAAAGCGTTTTTAGCTTTCCAGCCCCAAGCGTGTAACTCGCCTCGCTTAGGGATTTTGGCAGATTCGCAAAGCCGTCTTTGATGGGATTTACCATAAAGGGAATGGAGAAAATCACACTTGCCAAAACAAGCCCCTCAAAGCTAAAAACGAGTTTTATGTTGAAATTTTCTAATAGCCATTTGCCGATGAAATTTTGTGGCGAAAATGTGATTAGTAAGTAAAATCCAAGCACAGATGGGGGCAAAACAAGTGGCATCCACACCAAAACCTCCACCACAAGCATATAGGCGCGTTTGCAAAATGCCAAAAAATATCCCATAAACACGCCAATAGGCAGTAAAATCAAAGTCGTAATGGTGGCGATTTTAAAGGTTAATGCCATCGTTTCTAAAAATTCACTTTCCACTTCTGTCCTTTTTTAAGCCACACGCGCTAGATTCACCTAAAATATTTATTTAAATTCTAACGCGACTTCATTTGATTTCACAAACCACAAAATTTCATCGCCAATTTTGAGATTTAGCGCATCACACGCCTCTTTGGTGATTAGCGCAGTGATAGATTCAAAATCCACAAAGATTCGCGCAAAAATTTCATCGCATTCAATCTTTGCGATTCGCGCCTTAAAGCAGTTTCTCGCACTCACGCGCGAATCCAAAAGCGCAATCATCACTTCGCTTTCCTTAAAAATAGCGTTGCATTCCGCGCCTAGCGTTAGATTCGAGGCGACATTATCGCTAACAAAATCTAACACCAGCGCGGTTAATTGCGCGTTAGACTCCACCGAATCTAACTTCACTAGCGCAATGCTACCGCTTTTTATTATGTTTGCGATTTTTACTCGAATCTTATTCATAACCGCGCCGAAATTTCGTATTTAAGGCTTATCATAGCCGTAATTTGCAAAGATTTCTTGGGCTTTTTTGCCTAAAATATAAGCCTTAAAATCTTTTGCCAATTTAGAGTTTTTCCCCGCCTCTGTGATTACCATAGCTTGAGCGATAGGCTCATATAGGCTTGAATCTACTTCATAATAATTCGCATCTTTGTCTTTGATAACCATAGATAGCGCGTTAAAGCCGATTTCACTTGCACCTGTTTTGATATATTGATAAGTTTGCCCGATAGATTCGCCCGTAACTAGCTTACTTTTCACATCATCATAGATTTTAGATTTTTGCAAAGATTGCTCACCAGCCACGCCGTAAGGGGCGAGTTTAGGATTAGGAATCGCAATCTTTGTGATTTTGCTATCTTTTAAAACCTCAAGCGAATCGATTTTTAAACTCTTATCATAGCTCACAAGCACGAGCTTTCCTTTGACATAATTCACGGGCTTATCGCTTGTCTTTTTCTCATCATAAAGTTTTTGCGTATAGCCTGTGTCTGCCGCGATGAAAAACTGCGCTGGAGAGCCATTTATGATTTGATTATAAGCCTTGCCTGAGGCAATGTAGCTTACTTCAATCTTATCGCCTTTTCTATCTTTTAAAAATTCTGCTTTTATATCCTCAAGCACGAATTTCAAACTTGCCGCCGCCAAAACCGTGATTTCCTCAGCATTTACACTTGCAAATACCAAGCATAGAGCTAAAATTAGCTTTTTCATAGTTACTCCTTAAAAAATTTTTAGATATTTTGCCTTTTTGCGAAATATCTTTGAAAATATAGCAAAAGATTCTTAAACCAACTATAATAAAATCTTAATGCATTTTACGAAAATGCCTCATCATCGCCAAAGTTTGCTTATCAATCTCTGTGGCGCGAATCGCCAAATCGCTCATTATGGATTCAAACTCGCTTTGCTTTAGATTTTGCCCAAATTTTGCTTTGACGCTTATTGATTCAACCTCGATAAATCCTACAAATACGCCTTTTTCGCGCCCCGCAAACGCCTTTTTATCAAAACTAAAATTTTTGCTTTGTGGCTCATATTTGCGAATAAGTGCGCTTAAAATCGCGCGTTTTTCTGCGCTATCATCAACCACGCGAAACTGCCCCACAATCATAATAGAAAAGAAAAACTGCGTGGGAATCATTGCCCCACCCAAAAACTCCGAGCCAATGTAAGCGTAGGGCTTTACTGCATTAAAGCTAACTTGGGGATTTTGCTTTAGCAAGACAAATTTACGCCCAGCCTTTGCGCCGTGAATGCCGATTGCGCCATTTTGTGCAAAATGTGGCAAAAAGCAAAAGCTAAGTGGAATCGCATAGGGCAAGGGCGAATCCGCGATAGTCATAGTGCCAAAGGCGATTTCATTAAGGTGGCTTTTGATTAGCTCAAAATCATCGCATTCAAATTCCGCTCGTCTCATCTTTATCCTTTTTTTATAAGTTTTTTTTAAAAAAATATAGAATATTAAAAGATAACGCGCTTTTTAAGTCTCTAATATTTTATTTACAGATTCAATGACTTCATCGGGCGTTATTAACTTCATACAATTATGATGTCCCAACGGACATTCCCTCTTTTTGCACGGCGCACAGGGCAAATGCTTATCCAAAATCACCGCATTATCCACCCACGGCGCAGTTTCCTTTGAATTTGTCGCGCCAAATATCGCAATTAGTGGCACTCTAAATGCCGCTGCGATGTGCATAGGACCGCTATCGTTGCTGATGAAAATATCCATTAGCGCGATATAATCGACTAATTCGCTAATTGTAGTTTGGCGGGTGAGATTATGCAGACGCGGATTTTGCGCGATATTTGGGGGCAGATTCAAACTATCATTGCCAAAGATAAACACCGCGCAGTCATTTTTCAAAAAATGCGCGATGACTTCCACAAAATACTGCTCTTCCCACCGCTTCGCGCTTCCATACGCCGCCCCCGGATTTATGCCGATACATAGCTTATCATCGCTTTTAAAGCCCTTGATTGCGCGATTTTGCAGTTTTAATGGCGCAGATTCGCGCAAATGCGAATCCACGCATTTTATAAGTTTTTTGCCACAAATTTCACTTACTAGATTTAAATACAACGCCACTTGGTGCAATCCGCGCACAAACCATATCTTTTTATTTAGCAACATTCCGCGCCCATTTTTTGCGTAGCCTACGCGAATCTTAGCGCGTGTAAAGTAAAGCAAAAGCGCAGAAAAAAAGTGATTCGTAAAGTCTAGCGCAATGTCAATTTCGCCCACCTCCGCTACAATCTCACGCGCAAAGTCCTTTGTGGCAACGAATCGATTCGCATTTTTCCCCACAAACGGCACTTTATTTAGCCACGCGAATCGCTTTAAGCAATCTCGCTTTTTAGTCGAATCCACAAAGATTTTTTCCACCCGCAAATCCCTTGCGTAAATCCCGCAACTAGCCTCCGTGCCGATAAGGACAAACTTTGCGTCCGCAAAATGCGCCTTTAATAGCTCAAATGCTGGGCTTATCATAACCGCATCGCCTAGCCAATTTGGCAATCGCAATAAAATCCTTTTGCATTCTTTCATCAAAATCGCTCCATTAAAATTACAAAAATTTTTTAAGATATTTTAGCTAGAATCTGCATTTTTTAAGTTTAAGGATTTTTTATGGCTAGTGAAAATCTCATCACCCCGCGAATCTTAAGCGGATTCAAAGATAGATTGCCCAATGAAGCGATGGCAAAATACAAACTTTTGCGCCTTTTGAGTGCGACATTTGAAAATTTCGGCTTTATGCCCATAGAGACGCCACATTTGGAGTATGCGGACATTTTGGTAAAGCAAGGAAGCGATGAGATTCAAAAAGAACTCTATCGTTTCAAAGACCACGGAGGGCGCGATGTGGCGTTGCGATTCGACCAGACGGTGCCACTAGCGCGGTTTATCTCACAACATAGAAATGAGTTAGATTTGCCTTTTAAGCGATATGCAATCGGCAATGTTTTTCGCGGAGAGAGGGCGCAAAAGGGGCGATACAGGGAATTTACGCAATGTGATTTTGACTTTATCGGTAGCAATGCAATCGCTTGTGATGCCGAAATCGTGCAAGTGATTTATGCCTCGCTTGTGGCGTTAGGGATTGATGAATTTACCATTTGGCTAAATAATCGCAAGATTTTAAATGGAATCTGTAAGCATTTTGGCGTGGAGGGCGAAATCAATGCTATTTTGCGAATCATCGATAAACTTGATAAAATCGGGAATGACGCCGTGTGTGAGGAGCTTTCAAAGATTATCCCCGCGCAAAAAGCAAAGGATTTACTTGAATCCACAAGTATTAAGCAAATAGGCAATGCTGAGGAATTTTTCGGCGAAGTGGCGCATTTAAAGGCGTGGAATGATGAGCTAAAAATAGGCATTGAGGAAATTGAGCGCGTGTATGAGATTTTAAGTGAGCTGAATATGGATAGAGATTCGTATCGCGTGAATTTCGCCATAGCGCGTGGGCTTGGATACTACACGGGCGTGGTTTATGAGACTACGCTAAATCGCCACAAAGACTTAGGGAGCGTGTGTAGCGGTGGGCGATATGATAATCTCACTGCGACTTTTTCAAGCGAAAAAATAAGCGGTGTGGGCGCGAGTATCGGCATAGATAGGCTTTTGGTGGCAATGGGCGAGACTAAAAAGCAACCCTCTGCGCGTGTGCTTATCATCTGCCTTGATGAAAAGAATTTCCCCTACGCCTACAAAATCGCCGAATCATTCCGCCGAAGTCGCATTCCTAGCGAAGTCTATCCTGACATTGCCAAAATCAAAAAGCCCTTTTCTTATGCGAACTCCAAAGGACACGAATTTGTCGCGGTTATCGGCGATGATGAGATTAAAAGCAATGGCATTACGCTAAAAAATATGACAAGCGGAATGCAAATGAAGGGCATTTCATTGCTAAAAGCAATCGAGCTTTTAAGGGCGTAGGCGTGGTGTTTATGGTATATTTGATAAAAAGGCGCAAAGTTTTTGCAAAAGGGCGTAAATGAAAAAAATCATTATCGGCACTCGTGGTAGCGTTCTTGCGCTGTGGCAAGCGAATTTTATCAAAGATAAATTAGCGAATCTGGGTGTTGAATCGGAGCTAAAAATCATCAAAACCACAGGCGATAAGATTTTGGACGCGCCACTTGCAAAAATCGGTGGCAAGGGGCTTTTCACCAAAGAGTTAGAGGATAAATTGCTTAGTGGTGAGATTGATTTGGCGGTGCATTCGCTAAAAGATGTGCCTATCATTTTGCCTAGTGGCTTGAATCTTGCCGCAATTACAAAGCGCGAAGATGTCCGTGATTGCTTTTTAAGCCATAATTTTGACAACCTTGAATCGCTCCCACAAAACGCAAAAGTCGGCACGACTTCACTGCGCCGTGCAATGCAACTAAAAGCCTTACGCAGTGATTTAGAGACGCTAAGTTTGAGGGGCAATGTGCAAACAAGGCTAAAAAAGCTAAAAAGTGGCGAATTTGACGCAATCATTTTGGCAAAGGCAGGGGTGAATCGCCTTAAAATCACGCAAGAAGAGGTTAGATTCATCACTCCGCTAAGCACAAATGCGATGATTCCCGCTATGGGGCAAGGTGCGCTGGGGCTAGAGTGCAAGAAAAATACCGAAATTACGCACATTCTCTCAAAGCTAAATGACAAAACCACGCAGATTGAATGCGAGGCGGAGAGAGAATTTGTGCGATTATGCGATGGTGGCTGTCAAGTGCCTATCGGTGTAAATGCGAAATTGCAAGGCGATTCGCTACAAATTAGCGCGATTTTGGGATTGCCAGACGGGACAAAAATTTTACGCGAATCTATGCGTGGCAAAATAGATTTAGGCGCAGATTCAAAGCATTCAAGCGATTCGGGCGCAGATTCAAGCATAGATTCAGCAAAAACTTTAGCGCAAAATCTTTATAAATCGCTCGAATCCAAAGGCGCAAAAGATATTTTAAGCCAAGCCCTAGCGATGATAGAGGATTACTTTGGATAGAAGTTATAAAAACGCATTTTTTTATTACTCATTTAGCGATTGCGCCTATATTGAGGGGCTAGAGACAAAGTTTCATTATGCTGCTATTGAATCGTGTGGCGAGGAATTTTACAATGCGCTTTTAGAGCGCGGGTGGCGGCGATTTGGTGAAATGTTTTTTGCGCCGTTTTGTGATTTTTGCAAAGAGTGCGTTTCGATTCGCTATTGTGTGGGCGGATTTAAACTATCACAAAATCACAAGCGTGTCTTGCGAAACAACGCCCATATCCGCTGTGAGTTTAGGACGCCGAGCTATCACATTGACAAAGTCGCCCTTTACAACAAATATCACAGCCAAATGAATATCAAAAAAGGCTGGGAATTTAACCAAGTCGATAGGGATAAATATAATTATATGTTTGTCGATGGGCGGGGCGGATTCGGCAAAGAGATTTGCTTTTTTGCAGGGGAACGGCTAGTTGCCGTGGCACTCGTAGATATTTTAAGCGCGTTTAAGGCGATGAGCGCGATTTATTTTTTCTACGACCACGATTATGCGAATCTGTCTTTGGGGACATTTTCGATTTTAAAGCAATTTGAAATCGCGCGTGAGCTAGGCATAAAATATCTTTACCCCGGATATTGGATTAGAAATCATCACTCGTTAGGTTACAAAGAGAGATTTAAGCCTTTTGAGTATTTGGCGAATAGACCGAATTTGTATGAAGCACCAGAATGGAGGGCGTATGAATCATAAGCGCGTTGTCTTTGGCAATTTGTTCTGGGGTATGCAATTCACACGGCGATTCGCCCCTTGCTTCGTCAATAGACACCAAGTCTTATTTCCTTGCAAGGGACAAATCGCCGTGCAAAGCCACACCGCCATTACTTCGATTGCGATTCGTGCTATGCACGAATCTAACAAAAAAATCAAATAAAAAATCCGTATAAAAGTTTTTGCTACTTTTTGCTTTCGCAAAAAGTAGAGTCCCCCTCCACCTCATAGACTCTAATCTATCAAGCGAATCGCCACTTAAATTATAAAAAAATGTAAAAAATATGCGTAAATTTTGTAAATTTCCTAAAAATTTTTATCGTTTAAAGTTATTTTTATGCCAAAAGAATTATAATCCACCCTTATTTTAAACTGCACCAAAAAGGACTTCAAATGACACGCACTAGCTTTGCAAGAGCCCTACTTTTAGGGGGG
>JBNMHH010000052.1:0-10015 GCA_050872665.1 Helicobacteraceae bacterium | reverse complement strand
GGCGTGGAGCGTGGGAATCTGTGGCATTAAATCTATTTAGATTTGTTTGATTTATGTGGATTATGGATTCGCCCTTAAGATTGTTTATCACATTTTGCCTTTTTATTTTTTAGTAAAGTAATTTTTGGATTCTAATGATTTTCACTAAAAATTTTCTTAAAGATTTGTGGATATTTGGAAATTTGTTTATTTTATTTAGATTGCTTCGGGCTATCGCCCTCGCAATGACAAAGAGAGTAAGAGAGATTCTACTTTTTGCAAAAGCAAAACGAAGCAAAAACTTTTAAACGGATTCGCACTTTGTGCGGATTTATTTTGTTTGGATACTTCGGCGACTTTGTCGCCTCAGTATGACGAGTGGAGATGGATTCGTGCTTTGTTTGGATTGCCACGATTTTGCTACACAAAATCTCGCAATGACGAAAAAAAGTGGATTGCTTCGATTCGGTGTTGCCGAATCTCGCAATGACGGCAAATTATAAATTCGCGTTTGATTCTTAGCCGATTCGTGCAAAGCACGAATTGCAATCGAAGTAATTGCGTATTTTTGAATAGTTTAAAGCGTTCGCGCGAAAGTAGCTTTAGGCAAGTTCGTGGGTTTTCAAGCACGAAACTATGAGATAGAACTAATGGTTCATCGAATAGTTGAGTGCGCCGAATCCCGCGAAAACAAGGCGAAGCCGAAGTTTCTTTAGTAAATTGCCAAAGATACAACGCGCTTTTTTACTTACACGCCAATTCCAAATTTACCTGTATTTCTACCTCCACTTCCTCGCTAATGGGGGCTTTTGTATGCGTTGTATCCGCCTCTGCTGTCGCATTTAGCGCAACTTTTGCCATTGCGTAGCGTGGGACTTGGATAGAGTGGCTATCTTGCGATGAGATTTTGCGCACTTCGCAGGTTTTGCCAAGCAATTTTGCGTAATTATCCACTATTTTCCCCATATCGCCCAAAAATTCCGCGAATAACGCCTCTTTTTTCGCGCTAATCTCTATTTGCGTTATGTGCGATTCGATTTGTGGCTGTGGTAGTGCCAAAAGTGCGTTTTTACTTACGCTAGAGTTGATTTTCTTTAAAAGCGCGTTGTATTCGCCTAACTGCGCCTCGCTAAACTTACAATCTAGCGCAAACTCGACATTCTGCCCGATTGTGTTGCGTTTGTCGTCCTTGTAGCTTATAATTGGGTTGATTGAATAGCTCCCGCCCTTGCAGATTTCGCTCTTTTTTGCCTCTTGGATTATCGCATTTAGCGCGGTTGTGATAGAGCCTCTATCTTTTTGCGTGAGTTCGCCTATGTTGCGGAGTTTCGCACTTGAATCAATGCGTATTGTCGCAAATAGCGTTTGTGGCTTTACTACGCCCCTTTGCACAAATGACTTTGTGATGATGACTTCTCCCGCACTTAGCGCAACGGCTAAGATTCCTAACAATGCTATTTTTTTCATTTTTACCTCCTAAAAGTTGAAATTATACACCATTTTTTAGCGTGATTAGATGAATCTCAGCGCGTGTCAAAAATCGCCCATAAGTTACGGCTAAATGCGCACCTTGCGAGATATAAAGCTGTGTGCCGTTGATATTTTTTAGCCCATAAAGAAATGGATTTGCAAAATACACGCCAATGCTAAAGGGGAAAATCTGCCCTCCGTGCGTGTGTCCGCTAAGAATCAAATCTACTTTTTTCGCATCAATATGCTTTATCATATTTGGCTGGTGGGATAGCAAAATCTTTGGCAGACGCTCATCTACGCCACGAATCGCGCCCTCAAAATCTGGCGCAAAATCACTATTTCCACCAAAGCGATTCGCACTTAAATCGCTAATGCCGATGAGATTGAAATTTTCATCGATAATTTTGTTTTGATTAACTAATGCCGTGATATTTTGTAAGCCTTTAATCGTCTCTATGCTTTGATTCGCGCCAAAGATAAACTCGTGGTTGCCAAGCGCGAAATACACGCCATTTTTGGCGCGTAGCTCAGACAGATAAGGCAAAAAGTCTTTCATAATTTCAGGGCGCGAATCGATTATATCGCCCACAAGCACGATTGTATCGGCGTTTTGCGCGTTTGCCAAGTCGATGATTTGCTTTGCTTTGTTACGCGAAATAATGCGCGATAGGTGCAAATCGCTCATCATTAAAATGGTGGTTTCTTTTTTGAGATTCGGCAGATAAATCGTCTCAAGCGTGATATTTGGCAATCTAGCGGCGTTTATAATGCTAAAGATTATGCAAAGCACACAAATGCCAAAAACGATTCGCGAGGCGGTGATTTTTGCTTTGAGATTTTTGCGGAAAAGCACCAAAAATACGACATTTAAAACGCCAAAGGCAAAGAAAAGTCCCGCATTTAGCGCGGTTGTAGAAAGTGTAGCGGTTAAAAAATGCCCTATATCGGCGCGAAATCCTATCATTGCGACATTGAATCCTATTACGATAAGCAAATGCACCGCCACGCAAATCCCAGCGATGATTTTGCCTTTCGCACTCTCAAACATTGCGCGGATTAGCCCATAGTAGGCGACTAAATGAAATGCCAAAGCAAAACAAAAGAAAATCACAAAATGCACGATAAATCCCCTTGATTGTGGTAAAAATTGTGTTAGAATTTCAACTTTTGAAATTATAGTGAAAAATTGTTAGGAGAATGTTTGCGATATTTATTTTTTGCGATTGTGGTGGCATTTGCGTGCTGTGGCTGTGCGGAAAGGGCGGATTCGCTGAATTACAAGGCGAATCTCCCGCAAAATCCAATGCTTTATGTAATCGATAAAAACGATGAAATGGATTTGGGCGAAATAGGCGCGAATCCTAGCGAATCAAGCGTGGATTCGAGCGATTCGAGTGCAAATTTGGGCGAATATAGCGTAGATTCGGGCGAATCTAATTTAGATTCAAGCGATTCAAGCGCGAATCAAAGCGATTTTATGGATTCCAAATCCCAAATCGCCGAATCCAAAGATTTAAAGAAAAAATATCTTAAACGGCATTTTAGCGTGTGGGAGGATAATTTCCGCCCTCCAAAGGCAAAGGATATGTTTTGGGCGATTTATGATAGAAGTGGCTTTGATGAAAGCAAAAAGCCCATAAATACGGCATTTTTTGCCGAGCTGGTGAAATCTATAAATATCAATTCATATCCAAATCAGCGCAAAATCGCCATTATGGTAAAAACGGCGAATGTCCGCGCCCTGCCGACAAATAAGCCACGATTTAGTAAGATTGACGGCTATCCCTTTGATAGGTGGCAAAATTCGCTTATTTTCGCATATACGCCTATAATCGTGCTTCATAGCGACAAAAGCAAAGAGTGGCTTTTGGTGCAAAGTTCCTTTGTCTCTGGGTGGGTAAAAGCCGATGAAGTGGCGTTTGTGAGCCAAAAACAAGCGCGTGAAATGATGAGTGCGGATTTTGTGCTACCTATGAAGGATAAAATTCCGCTCTATCATAATGGATTATTTTTGCAAAATGCTCGTGTGGGAATGCTTTTAGCCACAATCAAAGATAGCGATTCAAAGCGCAAGATTTTAGCATTTAAGCGCGATATAAACGGCGATGCGATAAAGGTGCGCGTGGATTTTGACAAAAATCTTTTCGCGCCTTTTCCTTTGCCTTTGAGCAACGAAAATATCGCAAAAATGATTGAAATCATAGGCGCGGAAAACTACGGCTGGGGTGGAATGGATGAGAATAGGGACTGCTCTAGCTTTGTGAGAGATATTTTTGCAAATGTCGGTGTGTGGCTACCGCGCAATTCTAAAGCGCAAGTGGATTATGGCAAAAGGGCAAAAGGAAGCGAGTTTATCGCATTGCCAAAGGACAATGACGAAAAAATCGCCACCATTTTATCACGCGCGAAGCCTTTTCGCACGATTATTTGGCTAAAAGGGCATATAATGCTCTATATCGGCGCAATTAAGGGCAATCCTATCGTAGCACACCAAGTTTGGGGCATTAGTGGAAAAAATGGCACAGAGATTTTCTCCGCCGTCTCAATCACCACGCTCACGCCACAAATCGATATTGATAGCGCAAATTTTGTGAAAAACGGCGATGATACAACAAATACGCTATTAGATAGGATACAAGCGATAAATATCGTGCGATAATTTGCGCTTTCTCTTGGGTGGCAAATCACCCAAAGATACTCACGCGTATAAGTAAGTAAAAATGAAAAATGAAAAAATTAAGCGTTGTGGTGTGGTATAAAAACCAAAACACCCCTTTTCAGATAGCTATGGCACACACGAATCCTAGGGGCTCTGCTGTGTTCCCACCCTGAAGCATTACCTAAAACCCACATTGCATAGGTCTAAAAAGAGGCAGTGAAATATTAGTGCAAGTTTTCTTAAAATTTTATAATTTTATGTGGAATGCTTTTTGCTTTGATTTTGCAAAATTCAACAAAAAGGTCGAGGAATGAAATCTCAAGTATTATGGATAATGAGTGGATTGTTAGTTTTCACAGGTTGCGCTACGATGAGCGAGAGCGAGGAAGAAGCGGGTATGATTCCCCCATCGGCGAATTATTCGCCCGTGCAAGCACCCGTCTATCCCCCGCTAAATCAGCCATATAGTCCCAACTTGCTAAATGAAAGCGATGGACGCGTGATGAATATCGATAGGCTAAATGTTGGCGAGGCGAATCTACCCGCACCGCTAAATCAGCCTAATGCAGAGCAGAGTGTAGCACAAAATGGTAACGGCAATGGTAACGCACAAGCAAATGGCAATGGCAACTACGAGTATGAGGAATACACTAGCGATTACGCGCAAGAGTATGTGCCAAGCTATGTCGCCCCAAGCGAGGTTGTGCCTTATGAGCAAGTGCTTCCTGCACCACAAGATTCGTCAAATGGTGCGTTGCCAAGTGGGCAATTAGCGCAAAGTCCGCTTCCGCAAATGCAAAATGGCACATTGCCAAACGCACAATCAAGCAATGGGCTAATCCCACCTGCGCCGATTCCAAATCCCAATATCGCAAATGTGAATCCAAATATGAATCCACAAGCAAATATGGGGCTAAACTTGGCGAATCCACAGGCGAATCCGATGAATCCACCAATGGATTTAAATCAAATGAATCAGCCATATCCGCCGATGAATCCGCCTTTCAATCCAAGCGTGAATCCACAGATGAATCCGCAGGTAAATCCTGCGAATCCACAGGCGGTGAATCCACAAGCAAATGGTATGGCGTGTTATTTTGAGCCTTGCCCACAAGCAGAGCAACCCAAAGCTCCCACTATGCCACCTATGGCAGAGGCTCAACCACAGGCGCAACCACAGCCAGAAAAAGTGCCAAATATTATTCCAAACTCGCCTATCTTGGAAAGTGAGCAAGTCATCGAGCTAAGCGCGGTGGGTATGGGTGTCGCGCCTGAAAATACCATATCGCCTTCACAAGCACTCGCACTTGCCAAACGAGCGGCGATTATAGACGCATACAGGCAGATTGGTGAGAAAATGTATGGTATCAAAATCAACGGAAAAGATACCGTGAAAGATATGGTTATGACAAATTCCGTAGTCAAAGCGCAAGTCGAGGCACTTATCAAAAACGCGGACATTGTAGAGACAATCTACAAAGACGGACTTTGCCAAGTAACTATGGAGCTTAAACTAGATAGCCGAACTTGGAATCGCATCTTAGCGACAAATGGCTAAAATGCACCATTTCATACTAGCATTGCTTTTCGCACTCGCCTTTAGCGCGTGTGCGACTAAAACTCCACCGCCACCAGAACCCATAAAACTTAGCGATGATGAGCTAAAATTAGTCCTAATCAAAAGCAAAAATATTAGATTTTATGACTTTGGGACTTTAAGCATAAGCGGGGCGAGTGGGGCGAATCCAGCAGATTTGGCAACAAATCCAAGCGATTCAGGCACTTCTAACACTTCGCAAAGCCCTAGTGGCTTACGAATCGAACTGCGCGTCTTTAAATTAGGCAAATTTTTGGGTAGCTTTGTGGTTACAAAAAGTGAAATTTGCTACACGGACTTTGATAAAATCGATGATTGTGCGCCCAAATGGGTCGCTGCACGGAGCTTTTTTGGCAATGTCAGCTATGGCGAACTCTTTGAGGACATTTTCCAAAAAAAGGACATTTTTGACGGGCAGGGCAAGAGAATAGGGGCAGATGACACAGCGATTCAAGAATTTAGCTATGGTGGCGAAAAATTCTACTATGAGCGTAGCCAAAAGCGCATATACTTTAAAAACCTAAGCAACGGTGTGATTGTATCAATAGAGGATTACAAAAAATAGCGAGATTTATTTTATGCGAATATTTTTTTGTGCTACGAATCTATTAGATTCATAGCACAAAAATCGCTTTAAAAAAGTATCTCGCTATCGTAATCCCTAGTTTGCGTGGGCAGTTTGGAAGTATTCGTGTAGTAGTAATCCACTCCGTCAATGTTGCGCTTATAGACATTGGGTGGCATATCAAAAACGCGCTTTAGCCCCGGCTCCACGCGCAAAATATTGCGGAAAAATTCACTTGCCACAGGCGCACTTATCACGCCACCCGTTTCGTTGCTACCGATTGCGGTATTATTATCCCTGCCATACCACACCACCACTTGCAAGGACGGCGAAAATCCGCTAAACCACGCATCTACGCTATCATTGGAAGTCCCCGTTTTCCCCGCGATTTCGATTCCTGCGACTCTAGCGCGGTAGCCTGTGCCGTGATTTACGACATTTTTTAGAATATCCACGCTTAAATAGGCTTGTTCGGGCGCGGTGATATTTTTGGGCTTTTTAGGTGCGGGGCTGTCGGGATTCACAAATGCGATTTCTTCGCCTTGCGGATTTATCACGCCACGCACGAGCTTTGGCTCTACGATTACGCCGTAATTCGCAAACGCCGAGTAGTATTTCGCCGCATCTAGCGGAGATAGCACAAAGCTACCTAGCACGATACTCATATCTTGCGGGAGATTTTCAAAGCCATAAGCCACCATTTTGTTATACACGCTACTAAAGCCAATCATATCCACGAGATTTATCGTGGCGAGATTCAAAGAGCGACGCAGTGCCTCTTTTAGCGTAACGACACCGCTATAACTGCGCGAGTAGTTTTTGGGCTGCCACGCTTGTTCCTCCTCCTCTAAACTCTCTGTAATGTCCTTATTTTTGCTTAAATCCGCCTCATTTTGCTTAAAACTTCTAGCCACATCGGAAATCTGCGTAGCCTGTGAGTAGCCCATATCAAGCGCGATTTGATAGATAAAGGGCTTTACCGTGCTACCAAATTGTCGCTTTGCTTGAGTGGCGCGGTTAAAATTGCTTTTGGCATAATCCACACCGCCCACAAGTGCCATAATATTGCCCGTCCTACTTTGCGTAACGACAATCGCGCCATTTAGTGTGTCATATTGCGCCGAATCATTTGAATCGCCACTAGATTCGCCCGAATCGTCATTAGATTCGTCTTTTTTTGGCTTTTTAGATTCAAGCCTTGCTAGGATATTATCATAGCCGTTTTTTAGTGCAGTTTGGGCGGCTTGTTGATAGTCTAAATCAATATGCGTTTTGACGATATAACCGCCTGTTTTTAAATCCTTGATATGCGCTAATTGCCTTAGCACTTCATCGACAACATAAGGCGCGAGATTTTCGGTAAGCGTTTTGTTATAGACTTTTGGGACTTCATTGATTGCCTCCTCATATTCGGCATTATCAATCCACCCAAGCGAATGCAAACGCTCTAAAATCATATTTGCGCGGTTTAGAGATGCCTTTAGATTCACCACAGGATTGTAGTATGACGGAGCTTTGGGGAGTGCCATAAGCATTGCGATTTCTTTTAGTGAGAGATTTTGCATATCTTTGTCAAAGTAGCCAAGCGCGGCGGTTTTTATGCCATAAAAGCCATTGCCAAAAAATATGCAGTTTAGATATTTTTCCAAAATCTCCTCTTTGCTTAGGAAACTCTCCACTTGAATTGTGATAATCGCCTCCTTTAGCTTCCTATCGAAAGTGCGCTCCATTGAGAGAGCGACATTTTTCACAAGCTGTTGCGTTATGGTGCTACCGCCTTCATTTAAGCCACCGCTTTTGATATTTTTTAGCATTGCGCGCATAATGGCGTCCAAATTGATACCGCTATGCTCAAAAAACATCGTGTCCTCCACTGCCAAAAGCGTCTCAATGATTTTTGGCGGAATCTCATCAAATGCCGCATAATGGCGAAATTCGCCGTCAAATGCGTTTGCAATCAGCCTATCTTTTCTATCCAAAATCTTTAGCGCACGATTGGGCGCGTAATGCACCACCTGCAAAACCTTGCTTTGCGTATCATAAATCGCCACTATCGTAATTAGCGCGAAAATCGTAGCGAAAAAGATTGCCACCGCGATTAAAATGCGCTTTTTGCTATTTAGCGGTTTGGGTAGCTTTTTGGGCATTTTAGGCAAATTGTCGGGCATTTTTTCGTTTAATTTTTCAAGTGCTTCTTTAATAGTTTGCATAGCTTAGCAATGTCCTTTTTGTTGTGTTTAGTTGATAAAATTATCCTTAATTGCGGGATTTTCACGCTTGGTTTGCGAATCGCGCCCACGAGAAATCCGCGCTTTTTAAGAAAGCGAAATGTTTTTAGCATTTCATTTTGGCTTTGAAATTGTATAGAAAAAATCTGCGAATCTACTTTAATTTTGAGATTTTTTTGGATAATTTTTTGGATTTTTTGGATTTTGGCGCGGAATCGTGCGCGATTTTTGTGGATAAAGTTAAGATTCGTTAGTGCCAGAGCCGAATCAAACGCGCTTAAGGCAGTAGAGTAAATGATAGGCTTTGCGCGAGTTTGCAAATAAGCATAAATGTGATTCGAGCAACAAATATACGCGCCATAGCTTCCAAGTGCCTTGCTAAAAGTGCCTAGCTTGATGAAATTTGGCGTAATTTTAATGCGATGAAAATCAAAATATCCTAGCAGATTCGCCCCTAAAGTGCCACTGCTATGGGCTTCATCGACTATCAAAATGGCATTGTATTTTAGTGCGATTTGGGCAAAATCCTTTTTGGCTATGTCGCCACTCATAGAGTAAATGCCCTCAATAGCGATGATAATGCGTGGAATATTTTTAGTGATAGAATTTTGCGAATCGCTCGAATCTACAACATTTTTTGATTTAGCAATTCTAGTATCTTGCGTAAGATTCGTGGGTTGCGTAGGAAAATCAGTGCGAGATAAGGCTAGTCGCCTATCGAGTGCGGATTTTTCAAGCTCCCGCGAAGGTTGCGTAAGAGACGAATTGCATAAAAATGCCCGAATTTTGTTTTCCAAATCCACCTCATCGTTGTGCCTAAAGAATTCTACGCCATTCACCAATTTTGACGCCAAAAGCCCACTTGCGTGGTATTCCTCATCAATAAAGATTTTATCGCCTTTGCGAACTAGGCTTTCAATCAAAGCGATATTTGCCAAAAATCCGCTTCCCACCAAAATGCAGGATTCAAAGCTATTTAGTGTCGCTAAGCGCGTTTCTAGCTTTTGGTGGAGTTTGGAGTAGCCATTGACAAGCATTGATGCGCGTGGGGCGAAATATTTGGGATTTTTGGCTAATTTGTAGGCTTTTTTTAGCGAATCGGCGCGATTCGACAGCCCTAAATAATCATTGGAGGCAAAATCTTTTAGTGTATCACAAGCGGGGAAAATCCTGCGCTCACGCAAGATTCCGCTTTTTGCAAGTGCAGTTAGTTCGTTAGCGTAAAACAAAGCTATTCAGATTCGCCCTTGCCTTCGGCTTCATTCATCAATGCTTCCATTTCTTTGTTTAGCTTTGTGATTTTAGCGTTTGTAACGGACAATTTTTCATTTAGCATTTCATCAATCGCGCTAAAGATATGATTCCCCGCGTCCTCGACTACGCGCATTTTTTCATCAATGAAATTTTTGGGTGTGGCTTTGTTTGTGTTTAAAAGTTGCGCTGCCAAAGCATTTGCCTCTGTGTGAATCGCCAAATGCGGAGTTTCGATTTTGCTGTAAGCTGCGGTGCTAGAG
>JBNMHH010000051.1:0-10029 GCA_050872665.1 Helicobacteraceae bacterium | reverse complement strand
TTGCTAATAAAATCGCCACTCATTAGCGCATTTACCGACCAAGCAGAGCGAATCACAAGTCGCGAATCACTATTCACACGCAAATTCACGCCACGAAATGGCACAAGTTTATCGCTAAAATGCGCGTTAAACGCCATAATACCGCATTCCGTGCTACCATAAACCTCAAAAATATCCAAGTTGATTGCTTCCCTAAAATGTGTGCGAATCGCGCTATCTAGCTTTGCTCCCGCGCTAACTATGGCTTTTAGTGCGGATAATGGGCGTAAATTGGGCTGTTTGGAGAGATATTTTAAAAGCGTGGGCGAAGTGATTAAAATAAGATTTTTGGGCGAATCGTGGTGCGAATTTTTATGCGAATCACCGCTAGATTCGCCCATAAAATCAGCGCAAAATGCCAAAATCAACTCGGGGAATTTTAAATCATTATCCAAAATCGTTGCTTTTGCGATGAGCGGGAGAAAAATCTTATGCGTTAGCCCGTATAAATGCTGGTGCGTGGCAGAAGCGATAAATGTGTCATTTTCATTTGCACCTAGCGTCTCGCGCAAAATCTGCGCCTCGCATATCATTTGACGCAAGGTTTTGGGGATAATATCGCCACTATCCTTGCTACTGCCCGAAGTGGATAAGAAAAATGGCAAATCTAATGCGGTTTCGCTAAAAAAATCCGTAAGATTCGCGTTGCTAAAATTATGCGATTTGCTCGAATCTACGCTAGATTCGTCCTTTAATTCGCTAGATTCCCCCAAAAATTCCGCAAAATTCTTATCATTTATTAAACGCCCAAGCCCTAAATGCGCCTCTTTTGGTAAAATATATGCGCGAATCCCCGCATTTATCGCACCAAAAAGCGCAACTATAAAATCATAACTTGAGCTTAAATAAATCTCAACGCAGGGCAGATTTTTCGCACCCACATTCACGCTAAAGGCGCAAATATCGCGCATTAGCGATTCACTACCCAAAATTGCGCCGTTTTTTATGATTTTCATTTATCGCCCTACCCTCACGCTAATTTTTAAGACAAATCGCCGATACAGCCATTCCACCGCAAATAGTGCGCCCACAAGGCAGTAAGCCACGATTCCGCAAAATACGCTCCAATAGATTTTATCCTCCACAAATGCTAGTGCGAATCCCACAAGCGCGTTAAATGCGAACAATGCACACCATATTTTTGTGAGTTTGCGCGTGTAAGCAACGCCGTTTGTATCTAACGCTGGGTTTTGCATTTTGGCGATTTTGGTGATGATTGATTCGCCCCTTAGGCTCACTGCAAAAAATGCCAAAAACGCCACATTTATGATTGTGGGGTAGAAAAACTGCAAAATCGCTACATTTTCGCCCCTAAAAATTAGCCGAATCGCAATCAAAATCCCAAAAAATATAAAGCTAATTAGTGATAATTTATCTTTATTTAGCGCGAATTTTGCAAGAGACAAAGCGCATAAAATGCCTAGTAACATTAGCACATTTTGCGCTTGATTTTGCAATGCGCCTAGATTCGCGCCTAGATTCGCCAAACCCGCCGAATCCACCGCCAAAATCATAGCCGAATCTAACGCAAAATCACCCACATTATTAGCCCAAAATATCACAAACGGATATGCGATGATTGCGCACACAAAGGCGAAATTTAGGGCGATTTTAAGCGTCTTTAGCATTTGAGAGCTGTTTATACACCACTTCTACTATATCATCAAGCGTCCGCACTTCCTTAAAATCGGAGGCTTCCATTCTATGCCCCGTCTTTTTCTTTATAAAATCCACCAAATCAATGGCATCAATGCTATCAATGTCTAAATCCTCATAGATTTTGCTATCCCGCGCAATTTTTCCCTCATCGATTTCAAAAAGCTCCACTAACGCGCCTTTTAAAATCCCAAAAATCTCATCTTTATTCATTTTCTATCCTTTATTACTAGCGATAAAGTCCGCCAAACTCTGTGCGCTGTAAAAAATCTCTTTTAGATTTTCCTTTTTTGTATCAAGCACAATGCCGTATTTTTTTTGAATGGCAAGTCCCAATTCTAGCGCATCGACACTATCCAACCCAAGCCCCTCATCGCTAAAAAGAGGCGCATTTGAATCTATATCATCGCATTTCATATCTTCTAAATTCAAACTCTCAATTATCATCATCTTTACCTCATCAACAGCATTCATCTTTGAATTCCTCCTTATAGATTTCGCTTAGATTTTTATGCAAATCTCTCACGCGCAAGGGATTTTGCTTACTTGGCGCAAAAGAGCGCAAATCCCAAATATCACGCAAAATCAAATTATATTGCATTTTTTGCGTATGATACCATTTTTCGCCTTTTTGCAAACTTCTAGGACGCATTTTTATGAAAATCATCGCCAAACTTTGCGCCGCATTTATAGCGATATAACTCGCTGCCTTGTGGAAAATAATGCTATTTTTCGTCCTTGTGCCTTCAGGGAAAATCAGCAAGGATTCGCCACGATTTAGCGCAGAGAGGCTATTTTCTAGCAAAATCTCATTTGCCGTATTTGGGATATAGCCACTTGCCTTAATGGCGGCAAAAAGAAAGGGATTTTTGCATAAATCCGCCTTAACCACGCAGTTGATTCGCCGAATCTTTGCGATGATTAGCACCACATCAAGCAAACTTGGGTGATTTGCGATAAAAATGCGCGAATCGCTTGAATCTTTGCGCGAATCTAACTTTTCAAATTCAATATATTCATATTTTATAACGCCCAAAATTCTCGCACACCAAAGAAAAAATCGCCACGAAAATCGCACAATATCGCGTGAGAGGTTTTGAATAAATGCAAATCTCTGCAACTTTAGCAAAATTAGCGGAATAAAAAATAGATTCCCCACTAGGCAAATTAGCCCAAAAAGCACAAAACAAAGCCCCACGAGCAAAATTCTAAAAATTTGCCTAAAGTTTTGCAAGATTAAATCCTTTTAGAAAGTCGCCTAAATCCACCGCAAAATCGCCATTTTGATAATGCGCTTTTTCACTTGCCACAGAATATAAAAAGGATAGATTTGAGCTTAGATTCGTGGATTCGCGTGAATCTTTGCGTAATTTAAGTGCGATTTGTGGCAGATTTGAATCCAAACTCACTTGCGCAATCACCGCGCTAATTTCTTTACTATGTAAGATTTCCTCATAGCTAATCACAAGGCAATCTTTTGAATCTTTTGGGGGCGAATCGGCGCAAGATTCGAGCGATTCGCCCAAAGATTCGCCATTTGATTCGCACAATAGCGCATAAGCATTTACTAGCCCATATTCCAAGCAATCCACCGCGCTAATTGCCAAAATCTCGCTGTGATTTTTCTGTGCGATTGCCAAAAGCGCGGGAGTTGCATTTAGGACGGACAGCGAAAACGCCGTAGGCGAGGTAGTATGATACACGGCTAAATCATTTAGCATCGCAAAACAGCGATTGATTTCGCCCTTTTGTGAGCTAAAGACGATAGGCATTTTTAGGGGCGAATCGCCAAGTAGGCTAAAGGCGATTTTACTCGCATCGCTAAGCCGTCTGCGCTCTATGACGGGGATAAAATTTAGGTTTAAGTCTTTTTTAAGCGCATTTAATTTTTGCAGATTCGCTTGATTTGCCCCACCTTGCGCCAAATCCGCTAACAAATCAAGCGCGTAATTTTTAGAGATAAACGCCTTGCAAAATCGCACACCTAAATTTATTTGCATTTCAAACGCCCCCAAATTTTACCTTGCAAAATCTGCTTTTAGTTTTACTCTAACGCTAGAGTCGCTAACGATACATTGAAATTTGTCCTTGCTGTCGTATTGTGTCGAGCCTGTGTAATATGAAATAATATTTACTGCTTTTGTAGCACCGATTTCCAATGCTTTATTTTTTAACTTTTCCAAATTTTCTAACAGCGCGTATCCGCAAGTTGATTCGATTTCGCTAAAATTATATTGTTTGCCACTTATAGATTTTGCAAAATGATTGGTTTCTCTGCCTTTTTTTATACTTACGCGTGTTTTTTCAGTTCCAGCAAAGATATTCTCTGTGCCACTACCAAAGCTAAAGCTAACTTCATTGCCTACGATTTCCATAAAATCCTTACTATCCAAAACCTTATCTAACTCTATGTAAAGCATAATGGGTGGTTTTGCAAACAACCCACATACCGATAAAACTAACGCCAAAATTACCTTTTTCATTTTTTACTCCTTATTTTAGATTCGCGAATCGATTCGCTAAATTTCTCACACGCGCTTAAAAATTAAGCTCGTATTCACGCCACCAAAGGCGAAATTATTATTCATCACAAAATCCGTGCGAATCGCCCTCACTTCGCGTAAATAATCTAACTTCGCGCACTCATCATCAACCTCCACCAAATTTATCGTAGGAAAAAACACTTCATCATTCATCATTTCAATGCTAAGCGCGGATTCGAGCGCACCACACGCCCCAAGCGTATGCCCAAAATAGCTTTTTAGTGAGCTAATGGCGATTTTTTCGCCAAAGAGTTCGTTTGTGGCAATGGATTCGGCTATGTCGCCCCATTTTGTCGCAGTGGCGTGGGCGTTTATGTAGCCTATATCTTTGGGCGAAAGATTTGCGTCCTTTAGTGCCAAAATCATCGCCTCTTTCATTGTCGCACTATTTGGGCGCGTGATATGCGTCCCATCGCAGGTGCTTCCAAAGCCCACGATTTCCGCCAAAGGCTTTGCGCCGCGCGATTTCATACTTGATTCACTTTCTAATATTAGCATACAGCCACCCTCGCCGATAACCAAACCATCGCGATTCTTATCAAAGGGCGAAGGTGTTAGCTTTGGTGTGGCGTTTTTAAGGCTTGTGGCATAAAGTAGATTAAAGGTATAAGCCT
Organism: Helicobacteraceae bacterium; assembly: GCA_050872665.1. Lineage (GTDB taxonomy): Bacteria > Campylobacterota > Campylobacteria > Campylobacterales > Helicobacteraceae > NHYM01. Next base: position 5,177 of record JBNMHH010000051.1, on the reverse strand, counting down.
CGCTCACGCATAATTCCTCTGCGCCACCTGCTATCATCATATCGATTTTGCCGTATTTGATTGCTTCATACGCATAGCCGATTGCGTGGCTACCGCTCGTGCAGGCACTTGAGGTGGGGATTAGCCGTCCTTTTAGCGAGTAGAAAAGCGCGATATTTGCGGCGGTGGTGTGGGGCATAAACTTTATGTAGGTGTTTGCGTTGATATTGTTTTCATCATTTAAAAATAGCTTTGCCATATCTAGCACCGCGTCCGTGCTACCCGTGCTAGAGCCACTTGCAACGCCCATTGTGCCGTCTTTAATTCGCTCATCATCTTTTAGCCCAGCCATTTCAAGGGCGATTCCTGCGCATTCTACGCTGTATTGCGAGACGCGTCCTAGTGAGCGGAGCTGTTTGCGATTCCACTCTTTTGGTGGCGCATAGTCTAAAATGGGCGCGGCAAGGTAGGTTGTCAAGTCCTTATACTTGCGCCAATCCTCCATAACGCACACGGCGTTTTGCCCTGCCTCCAATTTCGCTTTTACTTCGCCCCAGCTTTTGCCAAACGCGCTGATAATGCCGTATCCTGTTACAAAAACGCGATTCAACACATACCTCCATTTACGCCAATGACTTGCTTTGTGATATAACTAGCCCCTTCACTTAAGAGAAACGCCACCAGCGGGGCGACATCGCTAACCTTGCCAAATCGCCTTGCTGGAATCATCTTTTTAATCTCATCAAGCGGGAGATTTTCATTTATCATATCCGTCTCAATTAAGCCCGGGGCAACGACATTTACGCAGATATTGCGACTTGCAAGTTCGATTGCGATGGATTTTGCTGCGCCAATTAGCCCAGCCTTACTAGCGGCGTAATTGCTTTGTCCGCGATTGCCAAAGACGCCAGAGACGGAGCTTATCACTACGATTCGCCCACATTTTTGCCTAGCCATAGGCATTAAAAGCGGTTTTAGGACATTGTAAAATCCATTTAGATTCGTGTCAATCACGGTTTTCCATTCATCTTCCTCTAAGCCCACAAATGTGTTGTCTTTGGCGATTCCAGCATTTAGCACTATGCCATATAATGCGCCGTTATTTTGTGTGAATTTTTCCAAAACTTCCCTGCACTGCGTGGTATTTGCAATATCAAAGATGAGTTTTTCCGCGCCTAGCTCTTTGGATAGCGAATCTAATGCGGTGGATTCGGCTCTTCCGTGCAAAATCACTTCATATCCTGCGCTTTTTAGATTCCTAGCGATTTCTGCGCCGATTCCCCGTGATGAGCCTGTGATAAGCACTTTTTTCATATTTGCCCCTTTATTTGAGATAGAAATTCTGCGTTTGGATTTAGCGCGGACATACTCGCTGTGGCTACCAAATCGCCATTTTCAAAAACCTCGCAGTCATACATGCCCATACCGCTTGAATCCTGCATCGACACCACAACTTTTACTCGCGCCTCGCTAAAAATAAAAGGACGCAAAATCTCAAATCGCCTTGCCCCAAGCAAAAATCCTAACTTACTACCGCTACCTTTTTCATTTAGCGCACGAAAAACGCCCAAACTCTGCGCCATTAGCTCAATGGCTTTGTAGGTGGGGAATGCGAGTTTTTGTGGCGAATCGCTTGAATCTTTTGAAACGCACAAATCCGCTGAATCGCTTGAATCCGCCACGCTTTTTGATTCGCCCTGCGATTTAAAAGATTCGTCGGATTCGCCCGATTCACCCTGCGATTCGCCCGATTCGCACATTTCACAAAAAATCGCGTGATTTTTAATAATGCTTTTTGTGATGATAAAATCCGCGCCCACTTCGATGATTTCATCAATCAGCACCATTTCGCCACTATGAGGCAAATAGGATTCAATGTTTTTATAATTCATCATTTCGCCCCTATCAAAATCGCGCTATTGTCGCCACCAAAGGCAAATGAAGTGGATAGCGCGGTTTTAACGCACTTTTTCTCGCCCTTTTTGACTAGCGCAATGTCATTAAATTCGCTTGTGTAGATATGCGGTGGCAGGGGCGATTCGCCATTTTTTAGGCTATCTAAAATTAGCTCCGCACAGATTCCTAGCTCAATGGCACCCGCTGCGCCAAGCGTATGCCCGATAAATGGTTTTATCGTGCTACAAGGTGTTTGCGGAAATTCTTTTGCTATGATTTTTGCCTCCATACTATCATTTGCAATCGTGCCTGTGCCGTGCAGATTGATATAATCCGCGCCCCCAAATCCGCGCAAAATCTCTAACTGCATTTCATCGCTCGGGCTTGGTTGCGTGATATGAAAGGCGTCATTATTACTTTTATGCCCCAAAAGCGCGATTTGAAAGTCGCTCTCAAACTGCGGGTGCGATTCAAGCAAATCCTCTTTAATCATCACAAAAATTCCCGCACCTTCGCCGATATTTATGCCGTCCCTATCCGCGCTAAAGGGCTTAGAGCGACTTTGGCTTAAAATCTCAAGGGCGTTAAAGCCAGATAAAGTTAGATGATTTAGACTATCCACGCCACCGCAAATGACGGCTTTGCAGAGATTTGCTTGTAATAATCTCGCGCCTTGAATTATTGCTTTACCTCCGCTTGTGCAGGCACTTGATAGCCCAAAACATAGCGAATCTAACCCATAATGCGCCTTTAAAAAGTCCGCAGGATTGCAAAGTGCGCTTCTTTCGCCGACATATTCTATCTTTGTGTAATCAATGTCGCTTGGAGTGGCGTTTGATTCGTAGTATTTTTTGATTGCTAAGTAGTTTTCGCCGATTCCTGTGGTGGTAGTGCCTAAACTTATACCGATATTTTCGCCACCAAGCGCGTTTTTAAGCTCTAAAATAAGTGGCTCTAAAGGCGCAATCGCATTGTATAAAATCGTATTTGTGCGTGTGATAAAGTGCGGTTGCGTGGTTTGTGGCAATGGGATAAGATTTTCACAAACGCCCACAAAGATTTTATGCCCCAAAAAGGTTGAATCTTCCTTTAAAAACGGCGTAGCTTTTTGAAATGCGCTTAGAATGTCGCTTGAATCCGCCAAATCCGCACCTAATTTTTGTGCCGAATCGCCAAAGCTATTTGCCGCGCATAAAATCGCGGGTTTGCTTAGCAAAATCCTACTCATTTGGCACTCTTTTTATGGCGTAATCCGCAGTAATTTTTTGCAATTCGCCCCTTTGCAAAAGGCGCAACGATTCGATAAAAATCTCATCATACCTTGCATTTGGCGGTAAAAACTTCGCATTGCTAAAAGTGCCATTTTGCAAAATCTTACTTGCCACAGGCGCACCCAGCGCGTCAAAAAGCGCAAAATGATAGGCTTTAGAATCGCTTGAAACATACAGCACATAGAGATTTTGCGCGATTTGGACGCTAAAAGATTCGCGTTCAAATGAATCTAGCGCGATTTGCGGATATTTCGCACACGCGCTAAATCCACCAATCGCCACCACAATCGCCAAAATCGCCCATTTCACCGCAAAACTCACATTGATTTGGTGTATTCCCAAAGTGTCTTTAGCGCGGTGTCGCTGTTTACCACATAAGGATTATTCGTATCCCACGCATATCCCGCAAGAATCGAGCAAATCTGTCGCTTAATGTCGTTGTTTTCGGCATTTGTGTAAATCACATCGTGAAATTCCCCGCTATACCAGCCATTTACATAAGTCCTAAAGGCGTTTATACCTATCATCAGCGGTTTTGCGTATTCGCTTTCCAAATCCACAGATTCGCCTCGTAGGATTCGCGCCACGAGATTCCCCGCCATTAGCGCGGAATACATCGCAATGGTAACGCCAGAGCTAAACACAGGGTCTAAAAACTCACTCGCATTGCCTAGCAAAATGTATCTATCGCCGTAAAGTTGCCTCACATCTTTGGAGTAGGATTTGATTGTGCGCACGGGCGTGTCCCACTTGGCATTATTTAGCAAACGATTTAGCATTGGGGCTTCGTAAGTGTGCGCTTTTAGCGTTTCCTCTAAATCCTTGCCCTCAATGTCAATGGTTTTTTCCTCGCCTACCACGCCAATCGAACACCTACCATTGCTAAAAGGAATGAGCCAAAACCACACATCGCGGAATCGCGGATGCGTGGTGATTAAAATCTTTTTTCTATCATAAAGCACTTCGCTGATATTATCCTCAATATGCGTGAAAATCGCCTTGCGTGGCGTGAGCGTTGATGGCACTTCTAAATCTAGCATTCGTGGCAAAACGCGCCCATAGCCACTCGCATCAACAATATATTTTGCTTTGATTGTTTCGCCGTTGCTTAGATTTGCCACCACAGCGTCATTTTGAAATTCTACGCTTTCAAGTGCGACTTCAAACTTCACAGGGACGCCTTGCTTTATCGCCTCATCGATTAGCACCTTATCAAAGTCGCCTCTTTGCACTTGAAAAGTCGTGCCGTAGCCCTTAGAGCTTTTATCGCAAAAATCAAAATAGCGATATTTATCGCCCCAGCTAAACGCCGCGCCGTTTTTAAACTGAAATCCGTGTCGCTTTACGGCATCTAAAAATCCAGCCTCCTCCATTATGCCCATACAGGCGGGGAGCAAGGATTCGCCGATGACGAATCGCGGGAATTTTTCCTTTTCTACGACTAAAACGCTTAGATTTTGCCTGTGTAAAATCGCGCTAACCACCGAGCCACTGGGACCCGCGCCTACTACCAAAACATCGATTTCTTTCATTTCGCCCATTTTGTCCTCCAAAAATAAAAAATGTGAAATTATAGCTAAAGATTTAGCGAATCGGATTCATAAATTTAAAAAGTGTATATGAATCGCGTCATACCTAACAACGAAATTTCGTTGCCTAACTTAATGTCCCTATTTTCGTGCAAACTAAATCCTTCATACACGAATTTATCTCTAATATTAAATTGCGGTTGAAATAAAATCTCAATCGCGCTTCTATCAAAGATAACGAATCTAAAGCCGATATTAAGCCCCACTGAAAATTTAGTGTCATAGGTGTTGTTTAGATTAACATCTTCTTGCGTGGTGTAGCCGTATTCCGTAGGTTTCTCTATTGTATCCCACAAATAATCCGTTCTACCGCCACCCACAAGAATCCCAAAACTCATTCCCGCTTTAAAGGCTTGATTTTGATTAAAGTTAAATAGCAAATCATAATTTAGTGAGCCGTGATTTGTCATTGCGGAGATTTCATATAAAAACTCATATCGCC
>JBNMHH010000050.1:0-10070 GCA_050872665.1 Helicobacteraceae bacterium | reverse complement strand
TGAATCTAAAACAAAAGGAGTTCAAAATGGCAATAGCAACACCAAAGAAATGCTTTAAATGTGGCAAAGTGAAGTTAATCGGCGATTGTCTTGTGGGAATGCCTATTTGCGATGATTGCAAAAATAAAGGCAAAGCACACAGCAAAGGCGGTATAAAATCCGCCCTAGCTGATTTGATAAAAGAAAAGTTAGGCAAGGGGAAAAAGTAAAATCGCTTTGGATTTGGGTGGACTCGCACTAGATTCGGCTTAATTTACGCTAGATTCGCCTAAATCGCCGAATTGAAGTAATCCACGCGATTCGTCATTGCGAGGCGATTTATCGCCGAAGCAATCCAAAAAAACAAAATGGATTGCCACGATTTTGCTACGCAAAGTCTCGCAATGACTGGCATTATCAATCCACGCGAATCGCCATTGATTCGCTCAAATCACCGAATCAAAAATGGCAAATCGCCTTTGATTCGCGCAATGCAACGATAAAGATTTCATCATTTTAAGCGATTTTATGCTATAAACGCCCAAAATTTTAAAGGAGAAAAAATGACTGAGTCTTTGATAAAGCCCATAAAACTCGGCAAAGAGAGCAACGAGCTTATAAGAAAAGCCTTTTCAAAGGAAAATAAAAAGCGCGTAATGGACTTTGAAAAAAATGTCCGCCCAAAGCTAAAAGGCGACCCAAATCACAAAAATAAAATGTCGATTGAAGAGTTAATGAGTGCCTACAAGTAGATGACAAAGCAAGAATTTAATAGCGTCTATTCGCGCTATAAACTTGTGGATTTGCTAAGTGAAAATCCCACAAATCAAGTCAAAAAGTTTTTAAAGACTTTTTCGTGTAGCATAAATGTGGATTTGCAGGATTTTTTGCATAATAGGGCGATAACTTTTGAGCGAAACCTGCGCTCACGCACTTACATTTACGCGGACAATCACAATAAAAGCGTGGTGGGCTATTTCACAATCGCTATAAATTATTTAGACGCGGAAAATTTAGAAATAGGCATAATCGAATATCTAAACGGACACACTGCCAAAACCAAAGCCTTGCCTTGCTATCTTTTGGGGCAGATTGCGATAAGTGATGAATATCATAGCAAAAAGATTGGCAAATTTTTGCTTGATGACGCGCTAGAGATTATCGATGGGACGCAGGAAAAATTTGGCGGTAGATTCGTCCTAATCGATTCGGTGAATGATAAAAAAGTCATAGATTTTTACCACAAAAATTCCTTTGTAGAAATCCAAAAAGACAAAAATCTCAAAAGCATAAAAATGATAAAGCCGTATTTTTAGCGAGGGTGAGCTAGAAAAATAGGCAACTATTAGGAAATTCCTAATAGTTCAAAGCGAGGGCAGTGGGGAAGATTCGCAATGACAAATCGCCCCCACCTTGTCATTACTTATAAGCGTAGCGAAGTATCCAAAATCAAACAAATAAAATCCGCACGAAGTGCGAATCTTTGAAAAAGTTTTTGCTTCGTTTGGCTTTTGCCAAAAGTAGAATCTCTCTAACCTCGTCATTGCGAGGGGCGAATCGTAGATTCGCCGAAGCAATCTACAAAATCACAAATTTTCCCACGATTTTTAAAAATTTTTTAAAATTTTTTATTTTTACTTTTCCAAATGACAGCATTTGTCGCACCCATTTTTTAAAATTTCATCGTTTTTTACATTTCAAAATAAAAGGAGTAATTATGAAAAAATCAGCGAAAAATTTACGATATGGAGGACAATTATGAAGTTTTTAAGCGAGAATTTTTATTGGAGCATTTTTACGATATTCGCGCTTTTAAAAGTCATCGCACAGATTGTCATAAGTGCGCTAATCGTATGGTTTGTGGCGACTTATATCAGCAAAGGCTTAGCATTGTGGCTTGTGGGCTGGAGTTGGCTAAGCGTGGGAGTTATCACGATTGGAAGTTTCATAATCTTTGATAGAAATCCACTACAATCGCTCTGTGTTGCGCTAATGGCACTTATCATTATGGTGCTTTTGTCCGTAGGCGTGGGCTATATCGTGGATTTGTAGATTTTGGCGCGGATTTGTGCGGTTTGATTCATATTAGATTCGCTTTGAATTTTAGCGCGAATTTACATTAGATTCGGCTTAATTTACGCTAGATTCGCCAAAATCGCCAAATCGAAGTAATCCACGCGATTCGTCATTGCGAGGCGTTGCAAACGCCGAAGCAATCCAAAAACCGAAAAATAGATTGCCACGAAAATTCGCTACGCTCATTTTCTCGCAATGACGATAGATATGGATTGTTTTGCCACGATTTTGCTATGCAAAATCTCGCAATGACTGAGAATTTTGTTTGGATTGCCACGCCTTGCCTTTAGGCAAGTCTCGCAATGACAAAAAATGTAATTTTGCATTCGATTCGCTATTATTTTGCCCAAATCATCAAATCAAAAAGTGCGATTCATTCCAAATAAACTTAAGCTGATATTGTTTTAATCATATAAAAACTCATACCTACCAATACGATAAGTGCGAATAGTGCCGCACCACAGGCTAAAATCACATTCATCACATTACCTCCAATTCATCAAGTAATTTTTTAAGATATTTGATTGATATATAGAAAAACACTGCCAATATGGCTATGCCACCCACAATCATTAAAACTTGCATAAATTTTAGCGAATACAAATGCACTACGATAAATCCAAAGATTCCAAATAATGCCGTCATCAACGCCAAAATCACAGCTTTTAAAATATCAATGGTTACCTTTACTCGTTCTTTCTTGCTCATAGCGCGAATTATATCATAAATCGTTGTCTTATCTAACACCGATTCGCAAAAATTTTTTTTCGCATTTTTTCCACACATTTTCCACGATTTTTAAAAATTTTTAAAAATTTTTCAAATTTTTTATTTTCCATTTTCCAAATGACAGCATTTGTCGCACCCATTTTTTAAAATTTCATCGTTTTTTACATTTCAAAATAAAAGGAGAGAAAAAATGATGAAAAAAACACTAATTCTAGGCGTAGCTACGCTTGGCGGATACTTGGTAAAGCGACATTTGGATAAACGACTTGCTGATAGCGACTATTGTTACAGCGGGTATGTCGATGCGGCATTGGGTGAGGGCGTGAGTTTTCTCGCAAATGGCGCGATAAATGGTTGCAATAAGTTTTTAGAGGCGACAGAGCGGTGGATTGATGAACCTGCATTTGGCGATAGTGTGTATGAGAGTGTGAATAACGCTACATTGGCGATTCGCGCGGGACTTTGTCCGCATTTAGGCAAGTCTAGGCTTTGCCCCACGCTTTTTAGGGCAGAGCAGTTTGGATTGGCAAAGGTTAGCCGACTAAAAAATATCGTGGATATGGATATATTTGCGCCTAAACTTACAAGCGATGAAGCCAAAGAGCGCGAATATTACGACTTAGACCGCGATATGGATAGGCTGAGAGACTTTATAAACGAAGTCTATGCTTTGGAATCATCGTGCTTTGAAGTGCAGAAAATCTTGGCGAATCTCGTGGATAAGATTAGCGCGTTAGGCGACTTTGGCAAGGCATTTGAGCTACTAAAATGCTACCTTGTGTATGATGAGAAATATGACTTAAGCGATTACGATGAGAATGCGAATCCACAGGCTGTGCGTGAGATTATAGAGCAGATTCGCACTGCGCTAGAGCAAAAAAGCGCGTGGATTGAAGGTATTTGCGATTCGCGTGAATTTAGTAAATCGCCCGAATCTGATTCTAGCGAATCCGATTCGGGCAAGTCGCTACCTGCGCAGACAAAAAGCAAAATTGACGCGCTTGTAGAGATTATGAAATCCATTCACGCGCTTATCACAGAGGACTTTGTGAGCGAATCTAAATGGCGCGATGATAAGCTGACACAAGCGCAAAATGTGCTTAACGCACTTAAATCGCACCCTAGCGAATCAAGCGCAAATCAAAGCTAAAAGGAGCAAAAAGATGATAGTAAGTTTTGGGAAGTGCGATAAATGTGGCAAAACGCATTTTATCCACCATACAAATAGTGGGCGCATTTGTGGCGAGTGCAAACGCAAATACGGCATTTGTGGCGCATTTGGCGGAGGCGAATCTACACTAGATAAGCTAAAAAGATTGCTAAAAGATATGCGAAAAAATAGCTAAATACGGCGCGATTCGCAAGTCTGCGATGACTTTAAACTATGATTTAAATTTAAAGGAGAAAAAAATGATTGACAAGTTGATTTCTTGGATTCGCAAGAATCCTAAATGCAAAGGTGTAAAAATGGCGAAACTAAAGCTAGGCGATAAAATCATTGCAAATATCGATGAATTGCGGGATAATTATGATTTTGTGGATATTTTTGCATATTTCAAAAGTGGCAAATTAGTCGCGTGGTGTGATAAAAATGGACATAGCGATGAAACTACGCTTTGCGACATTAAGTGTGCTTTAATGGCAAAAGGCTAAAATGTCGCTTTTGGATTTTAGTAAAAGTATTTATTATAATACGAAGTCCGCGATGACTTTAAACTATGATTTTAAATTTTAAAGGAGCAAAAATGACAAACGAAAATGAGCAAGCAAAACAACCCGACTATTCGCGGTTAGTAGATGAAGTATTCAATACGGCTGATAAGATTGCAAGAGAACAAAAGGATAATCTTAATGTCCTTATTATAGGCAAAACAGGCGTAGGTAAAAGCACTCTCATCAATAAAATTTTTGGTGATGCAGTTGCAAAGACAGGCAGTGGAAGTCCCGTATCTCAATCCATAAAAGAATACAAAATTGATGATAAATTTAGTATTTTTGATACCAAAGGTATCGAAGTGGCAGACTATTATGGCACGAAAGGTGATATAGAGAGATTTTTAGCAGACAACAAAACCAAAGAAGTTGAAAAGCAGATTCATATCGCTTGGCTTTGTATTGATGAATCTGGCAGACGCATAGAGGATTCAGACAAAGAAATGTGGAAATTATTGCAATCTCATAATATCCCATCGCTTATTGTCATCACAAAGGCAGAACGCGACAAAGATGAAAATGGCGAGAAATTTAGCGACATTGCCAAAGCAATGTTTGGCATTGATGATAAGCATTTGCAAAGAGTAAGAGCGTTAGAAATAGAGGACGATGATGGCAATATCAAACAAGCAATGGGGATTCAAGAGTTGATAGAAAAAACTCTACCATTGCTACCAGAAGCGCAAAATAACGCCTTTAGGCGCAAACAAGAATATGACAAACAAATGCAAAGAGAGGCAATGAAAAAGCAATCCAAATCTGTCATCAATTATTATATGACTATTGCTGGTGGCATAGCTGCGAATCCTATCCCATTCTCTGATATTGCCTTACTTTTGCCTACACAAATGACAATGATAGTGCTTATAAGCAAGATTTATAAGTTAGAAATATCAAAAGAAACTGCCAAAAAATTGGCAACGACATTTGGCGCAGTCATCGGCGTAGGCTTTGCTGTGAGGGCTTTGGTGGGCAATTTGATTAAGTTGATTCCTTCAATAGGCAGTGTAGGCGGTGGGGTTTTTAATGCAGTGGTTGCGACTTCCATCACAAAACTTATGGGCGAGGCTTATATCGCCTACCTTGATGACAATATTGACAATTTAACCGAAGCTGTTAAAAATATCAGTAAGGATACGATTGAAGTCTATTTAAACAAAGTAAAACATTTGGCATAAAGGATATACGATGAAAGTTACAAACGAAAAAGAGCTTGGCGAAGCGTTAAAAAATGATGAGGATTACATTGAGATTGAGGGTAAAGTCAGGGACAAAGTCATTAGAATCAAAGCCACAGGTAAAGTTGCTTGGGCTGTTGCATTTGGTGCTATCGGCGTGGCGGTGGTAGCTGTATTGTCTATACCTGCAACGGGTGGCACAAGCACTATTCCTGCATTGGCTGCCAATGCAATAGTAGCCCCTGTGGCAGTATCAACACTTGGTGCTGGAACCGTTGCTAGTGCGATAGCTATTGCTGTGGCAGCAGGTGGTGTAGGTGCGCTAAATAAACTTAGAAAGTATAAAATGACAAAGATTTCCGATTCGCATATTATTTTAAGTAAAAAATAATGCCTATGGTTTAGAATTTTTAATGCTTGTATTTTGTATAGTTGCGATAATTTTAGTAGCACTTGTGCTTGGTGCGTGTTTATTTGGCATTCAAGCGATAGATAGAATGTTAAAAAATGGTAGGGCAAAGTTAGATTGCGGGTGGAGCGAATACTATGCTGGATTGGAAAAATATAGCACAGGATTGCAAGAATACGAATCTGGCAAAATACAACTGCGTGAGGGCTGGAGTGAATATAATAAGAAAAATAAATGGTATGTGAGATTATTTTTTAATAAAAAGTTGAAAAGTGGCTTACAGCAGTTAAGAGATGGCGAAAAACGATTGCGTGATGGAGAGATTGCCCTAAAAGAGGGCGAAATGAAGCTTAAAGGCGGATTAGCGCAGTTGCAAGATGGCGAAGCAAGATACGCCAAAGGCGTGGCATTGCGAAAATATATTATAACAGCAATTAAAATTCTAGTGCTTTTAGGAATCGTGCTGATTGTTGGGTTTGTAAGATTTTTGCTATTTGTTAAGCCAATATTTGCATTGATTGCTTTTATCGTAATTGTGCCTTGTGTGTGGATTTTTGCACTAAAGATTATTGAAGTTTTTGAGCAACCCATAAATATTCTTATTATAGGCAAAACAGGTGTGGGCAAAAGCACTATTATAAATAAAATAGCAGGAAAAAAGGTAGCAGAAATTGGCAGTGGAAAGCCGATAACGCAAGAGATTCAAAAGTGTGAAATTAGCGATAAAATTACCATTTTTGATTCGCAGGGTATAGAGGTGGCTAACTATCAAGGCACAAAGGAAAAGATAGAGATATTTTTATCGCAAAATGCAACAAAAGATTGCGATAAAATAATTCATATTGCTTGGCTTTGTATCGCCGAATCTGGTAGGCGCATAGAAAAGGCGGATTTGGAGCTGTGGAATATATTACAAAATCACAAAGTGCCTACATTGATTGTCATCACAAAAGCAGAGCAAGATAAAGACGAGCATAGGCAAAAATTTAGCGAGATTGTTAAAAAGGAATTTGGCGTGAGTGGTAAGCAAGTCGTTCGGATTCGCGCATTAGAAATTGCTGATGATTATGGTAAAATTAAAAAGGCAATGGGAATCAAGGAATTATTAAAGAAAACGCGTAAGATACAAAAAAGTAAAAATGCGCCGTTTAATATTTAGCGTGGATTCGTGTAGATTCGCAAATACACACTTTTGCGATAAATCCAATCGTTGCAACATTAAGTGCGCTTTAATGGCAAAAGGCTAAAATGTCGCTTTTAGATTCGCGTGGATTTGGCGTTTGAATGCGCTAGATTCGCGCAAATCGTGTGAAAATCCACAAAGGCAATGAATATGACAAATCTAATTTCCTTATAAGCTAAAGCTACTTTTTCAAAGCACACTTATATTAGCTTAATCATAGCGAGTAATAATCCAGCAATGGCGAGTTGCGCAGTTACTAGCCACTTTAGCAAATCATATTTTGACTCTATAATTTTTAATTCTAATTTTTTTATTTCATCTTTTGTCTCATCTCTCAGCGTTGCAATATCATCTTTTAATAACGCAATGTCTTTTCTCGTGTCCTCTCTCAGCGTTGCAATATCATCTTTTAATAACACAATGTCGCCCTTTGTGGCTAACCTATCTACATCTTTGTTGCTTTGCTCTAAAAGCGAATCGGCGATTTCTATGACGCTATCACGAATCTTTTCTCTATTTTCGCTAGTGATACCTGAAAAATAAGTGCCTACAAAGTTATCAATCAAAATGCGTGTGCTTTTGCTGACTGCTACCATTTTAAGTCCTTGCTGCTTATTATGAAGTGGATTATAGCATAAAAATCATTTTTGCACCAAAAGATTCGTTGATTTTAGTGATATATGCTAAAATGTGCGATGATTTTTACCAAACATTCCACAAAAAGGCGATAATTATGACAAATCTGTTAATTCTCTACAATCCCTACTATCAATCAAATGTCATCGAGGCGCATTTGGAGGTGCTAAAGGCGCAGGGCGCGGTGGCATTTGGCAAGATTCGCTCTAAGCTAAAAGATAAATTTAGCGCAAATGATTCGCATAAATTTGCCCAATCGCCCGAATCTTTGGCGAATCTACTGCGCGATTCGGGCGATTCTAGCAACCCAAACGATTCGCACAATCCAATAGATTCGCACAGCTTAAAAATTTCAAGCGATTCGGGTGATTCAAATAAATCAAGCGATTCTAGCAACCCACGAGATTCCCACGACTCACGCGAATCTACCCACACAAACTTTTTGCAACTTTTTCTAACGGACTATGCAAATCTCTATGTCGCAAAGGTTGTGGATATTGTCAAAAGCACGGAGGACAGGTTGATTCCGCGCTATTACAAAGAAAAAAATCTAAATGTCGAGTGCTACTTTATCATTAGCGATTTGCGCGAGATTGTGCGGGATAATTTCGCCGTAATCCGCGATAAATACTTGGCAAATTTCACCACGCCACACTTTGAAAACCACACCTACGCGCTGTATGGTAACTCATACTCATATCCACTGCAAGTCGCGCAAAAAGATGAAATATGCTACTTTGAGGGCGCACAAAGGCACTTTTTGACGCTTTTTAAAAGCGCGGATTTTTTGGCGCAAAAGCAGATTTTGTTAGACTACACCTTTGGCGAATCCTATCTCTACGCCCTGCACCCCGATAGCTTTGAAAATCTCATCTTTGCGGAGTTAGAATTCCACGCAAATAAGGGCGATAAGCTATATGATTTTAGTGGCGTGATTTTGCGCTATGCAAAGGCGTTCGAGCAGGAATGCTACTTGGTGATTCGCCGTGTGGTGGAGATTTTAGGCGAAAAAGACAGCAATATTTTGCGCCTCAAGTTTGGCGCGGGGAGCAAGATGAAAGAAGTGGCGAATCTTTTGAGCGAAAAGGCTATGCTTGGGGCGTATCTGCATATCATCGATAATCTGCTAAGAAAGCACATAAAGCAGCATTTAAGCGCGGAATTTGTGGGCTTTTGCGATAGATTCGCCAAAGATATTGCCTTTATGCAAAAAGCTAGGAATCCTGTGGCGCACTCGGATTTTGCGAGGTTTGAGGACGCAAATGAAGTGCGAATGCGCACCATTGGCGTAGGCGCACACAAAAGCGCGATAGTAGCGATGATAGAGGCAAAAAATGGCTTAAAATAGCGTGAGATTTGTGCGAATCGACAAATCCAAAAATTTTTCAAAAATATTTATTTTTTAAGTTTTCTTTAAGGAATAGAGTTGTATTATTCCGTTTCCTTTTTTCGATAGAAATTTTTGAAATATCTTGGAAGTGTTTAAAGCAAATAAAATTCCACTTTAAATCGTAAATTTTCTTTAGAAATTTAGGTGTTCTGTAATTTAAAGATTTAATGTTTTTAGATTCTTAAGCATTAGAATTTTTAGTATAGTGATCTTTGAAAACTAAGCAAGGACTAACGAATATCACAATTTAGTTTTTTGTGTTAAAGTTAGTTTGATTGAATACAACTTGTCTTACACGCATTTTGTCGCTAAATCGCAAGATTCAAGCGATGAAATGTGGATAATTTGGTTTTAATTGAGCTAGTTGGATACGAATTTTTCATTTTTTGGGGCGTTTGGATTCGCTATCGAATCTAAGCAAACCATATTTTTATGGAGAGTTTGATCCTGGCTCAGAGTGAACGCTGGCGGCGTGCCTAATACATGCAAGTCGAACGATGAAGCTTTCTAGCTTGCTAGAGAGTGGATTAGTGGCGCACGGGTGAGTAACGCATAGGTAATATGCCTCATAGTCTAGGATAGCCACTGGAAACGGTGATTAATACTGGATACTCCCTACGGGGGAAAGTTTTTCGCTATGAGATTAGCCTATGTCCTATCAGCTTGTTGGTGAGGTAATGGCTTACCAAGGCTATGACGGGTATCCGGCCTGAGAGGGTGAACGGACACACTGGAACTGAGACACGGTCCAGACTCCTACGGGAGGCAGCAGTAGGG
>JBNMHH010000049.1:0-10214 GCA_050872665.1 Helicobacteraceae bacterium | reverse complement strand
TTTTGATTGTGGGCGACCATTTGATGAATGCTAATATTCCCCTACCACGCGAATCGCGCCGAATCTACAATGCCTTTATAAATCCGCACTTTTGTGGCGATTCGCACCATTTGTCATTGCGAGAAACGCAAAGCGATTCAAAGCAATCCACCTCCACTTCGTCATTGCGAGGCGTTGCAAACGCCGAAGCAATCCAAAAATCACAAAATAGATTGCCACGATTCGGCTATGCCGAATCTCGCAATGACAAGCTGATAAAATCCCGCAATCTCACACATTTTGATTTCGCGCCTTTGATTTTGGATTCGCTAGGAATTTGCACGAAATCTTTTGGCTTAGGGCGCAATCCGCTTTTGGGGCAAACTTTGCTAGAGACTTACGGCGCGGACTTTGAGCGATACATTAACGAAGATTCGCGCCTTTATGATAGCTTTTGGCAACGGCGTTAAAATTGTGCTATCATTTCATTTTTGACTTTTGATTTTGGGAGCGTGAGTATGGATTTTATCAGCATAATTATGGGCAGTAAGAGCGATTATGAGGTGATGAGCGAGTGTGTGGCGGTGCTAAAGAAGTTTGATTGCGTTTATGAAGTCATCATTAGCTCCGCGCATAGAAGCCCCGAGCGGACGCGTGAATATGTGAGAGATGCGCAAAAGCGCGGAGCGTGTGTGTTTATCGCGGCTGCGGGAATGGCTGCGCATTTGGCAGGTGCGGTGGCAGCGGAAACTTCGCGCCCTGTAATTGGTGTG
Organism: Helicobacteraceae bacterium; assembly: GCA_050872665.1. Lineage (GTDB taxonomy): Bacteria > Campylobacterota > Campylobacteria > Campylobacterales > Helicobacteraceae > NHYM01. The sequence goes on along the minus strand of JBNMHH010000049.1, from coordinate 9,462 downwards.
CCATTAAATGCAAGTCCGCTAAATGGGCTTGATTCGCTATTATCCACCGTGCAAATGCCCTCCGCAATGCCTGTGGCGACAATGGCAATCGGCAAGGCTGGTGCGATAAACTCCGCGTATATGGCAATGCAGATTTTGGCATTAAAAAACGAAGAGTTAGCAGGGAAACTTATCCAAGATAGGGTGATGAAGGCAAAAAAAGTGGAGTTAGATTCAAGCGAAATCGAGGTTAGGCAGGATTAAATGAGTAGTGCAAATGCGAAAGAAAATTGGATAAAAATCGATGAGTTTTTGACTATCACGGGGCTAAAAACGGAGCAAATCAAAGAGCTAATCAACAAGGGGCAGATTAACGCAAAATACATTGATAGCGTCCTATATGTCGATAGCGTGAGCGGGACAAACGCGCTTGTGCGAAGCACACAGAATGACTTAGTGAAAAGTGGCGTGGAGGGCGACTTTTTTGAGCAAAGCATTGGGACGATTTTAAGTTTGCACGAAAAAGTCATTGAGGCAAAAGATGAGACGATTGCCACAATCAAGGGCGAAAATCAGTTTTTAAAAGATACGCTAATGAATGCGCGGGAAAAAGAGGCAGATGATAAAAAAATGATAGAAACGCTTTTGCAAGAGGTGGAAAATAAAAAGGCGGAGTTAGAGGCGGTGCAGAGGAAATATAAACTAATGTGGGGGAAAATGTTGAATAATCAACAATAAAGTCGCTTATTGGGACAATTTGTCTTTAGAATTGCATTCCGCAGATTTTGGGATTTTCGGGGCTTCGCAGACACCAAGTCTAGTCTCAGCCCCAAAAATCCCAAAAAACTACGAAAGCCAAACCGAAAATCCTTCCGTTATCGTGGCTTAAGCCACGAATCTAAATAAGTGCGAATCCACGCCCCACCTCGTCATACTGAGCGTAGCGAAGTATCCAAACAAAATAAATCCGCGCTTAGCGCGAATCTTTGCAAAAGTTTTTGCTTCGTTTTGCTTTTGCAAAAAGCAGAATCCTCTCCATCACCTCATTGCAAGATTCGGCGTTCGCCGAATCATAGCAATCTATTGTCCTTTTGTCATTGCGAGGCGAATCGTAGATTCACCGAAGCAATCCACAAAATTAAAATCATAGATTGCTTCGTGCTAAAAAGCCCTCGCAATGACGATTTGTGCATATTTTTAATCCACGATATGACGAAATTACCACCTCGTCATTGCGAGAATCTGCGTCAGCAGATTCGTGGCAATCCGCGAATCGCAAACCTAAAAATGCCACCTATATCCTAGCAAAAATTTAAACATTCCGCCGAGCGTGGCTTTTTTGATTTGATTTGGCAGGGCGTGAGTGAGATTGCCAAGCCCACCGCCGATTTCAAAAAATAGCGAATGTCCGCTAAGCGTGATAAATTCGTGTCCTAGCCCACCTTGTATCTCATAATAATACGGCGAATCGCCCATAGCCGAGCCATTTGTAGAAATCAGCCCAAACGCCCCGCTCACATAAAGATAAGGGCGAAAATATGTAAAGCCGATATGCGAAAACACCGAGCTGCCCATAAGCAACCCCGCCATAATCTTTTCGTGGAAAATCAGCGCAAATGAATCGTATTTATTTTGTTGCAATTTTAAGCCTTTCATCTCCATTGAGATGATATTGCGGAGCTGCCACGAAGCCGTGCTATACATAGAAAAGCCAAATTCTAGCCCACCGCCAAATGTCGAGCCTAAGTCCGCATACGCGCCAAAAGATAGATTGCTTTTTTCGCTAAAATTCTCCGCGCTTAGATTCGCGCCTACACCGCATAAAAGTAGCATTAAAATTACGCATTTTTTAATCATAAAATCCCCTTAATAAAGCTAGAATAATTCGGCAATTTTATCAAAAACTTGTAAGATTTTTGCAAATGTGGGTTTGGATTCGTGGATTACTTTGGCTTCGCCTCGCAATTACGAATCACTGCTTTGTCATTGCGAGAATCTGCGTCAGCAGATTCGTGGCAATCCACAAAGTCGAAATAATATATTGCTTTGGTGTTTGCAACGCTTCGCAATGACGAGGTGGGCAAAAATTGTCATTGCGAGACTTGCCGTAAAGCAAGGCGTGGCAATCCAAACCTTATCATCACATTGAGCGCGATAGCGCAAAGTATTCATTTTGGCGATTCGCAAATCAAATGCAAATTTCTAACTTTAAGCGAATCAAAAAGCAAATCACACGAATCTTTTAAAAAAATAAAATTTGCGTGTAGCGTATCCACATAAAAGTTTTTGCTACTTTAATGGCAAGTAGTGTGAGTATCTATTTAAAAATGCTACTTTATTGCAATATACGATAAATAGCGTTAAAGGGGAAAAATCGGTTTAATGTGGTGTTTTTGTTTGCTTTTGGGGAATAATTTATGCTAAAATTCTGCCAACAAAGACATTAAGTCTCTACTCTTTAGTGGTGTGGGGGTTTGGTGGCTTTGAAATTTTAATTTTTAAAGGAATAATCGAATGAGAAAAACAAGGAAAATGATGGTAGTAATGCTACTAATGGTATTTGGCGCGGTTAGTGTTTCATTTGCTTATGAATTAACTGAAGTTGAAAAAGGTGAATTGGAAGGTGTCAAAAAGATAGTGGCGGAGTTGGAGGATTTAAAGAAAAATGGAAAATTACCTTATGAAGGTAAAAGTCCTTTATACGAGGGGAAATTGTTTTTGGAGTTTGTTGAAAAATTGAAACAAAGCCCTGAAAAAGATTGTTATCGAGCAAGGGTTGATGTTATGAGAGATTTAGATAATGAATATAGGTATCGACATCGCACTTGGAGCGATACAAATGGAAGAAATTTTAGGTGTTTTGATTTAGGTGTTTTTATTGATGATATGAAAGAAACAAGAATAGAGTTGAAGAAAAAGGGAATAGAGTTGAAGAGTTTTGGAATTAAGTAGCCTAATCCACTTTTTTAAGGATTGATTTATGAGTAAGAAAAATGAAGTGAAAGAGGAAATCGGCGTTTTAAAGTTTTGGCTTGGTATCCTAGTTGGTATCATTGTGGCGATTATCGGTTGGGTAGCGACAAGCTACAAAACGGCAGATACGCCATTACTAATAGTCTCATTGATAATGTGTGTGGATTTTATGATTATAGCTGTTTTGCTACAAATCAAAATATTTAAAAAAATCCGCAAGTTAAGAGACTTGTGAAAGGATTGTAAAATGGAAAATGTTATTCTTTGGATTATGCTTGGCATATTGGGGATTTTTATTCCAGCTTTAGCTGTCAAATCTATGATAGAAGTAGAGAAAGATGACTAAAGGCGCAAAGAGCAGTAAGACATAAGTAGCTTTTTGCTTTTATCTGCTTTGCGCTTTTGTGGCGTAAGATGGGTTTGTAAAATGCTATAAATAGTGTTTATGGTATTTTACGATATAATGTGGTATAAAGTTTAACTTTGGGAGGCTTTTATGATAGCAAATGCAGTTGATACAAATTACAACACTTACAGCGAAGCGCAATTAGTTGCTGTGCTAGATGAGATTCATAACCAAAAGGCAAGTTTGGATAATAGAGAACGACAAATTAGAGAGATTTTGCACACTTTAGGGGCTGAATCTAACAAATCTAGCATTGTATCTAGGATAGGATTAGATGAACCTACGGAAGAAACACGCAATGCGCTAGATAATGATTTTGTGGTATGTAGAGGTTATAGCCACGAGGAATTTGTAGAATCTTTGAAAAATGAGGCAGACTAATGGCGACTTAGTCATCATTTATCAAAGAGATGACACAACGCTAAGCCTTTATAAAATAGGACGCCACCAAGATTTGTTTAAAAACTATTAAAAATCAAACGCTATTTTTTTTAACGCAAACTTAAAGCGAATTGTGCTATTATGGCGACTTTTATTTTACTTTAAGGACAGATTATGAAAGAGTGGTCTCCAAAAAGCTGGAGAAATTTTCCTATCAAACAACAGCCGACTTACGATGACAAAGCGTTGCTAAAGCGCGTGGAGGGCGAGTTAAAAAGCTATCCGCCGTTAGTTTTCGCAGGTGAGGCGCGAAATCTTAAAAAACGCCTAGCAGACGCCGCAGAGGGACGCGCATTTTTATTGCAAGGTGGCGACTGCGCCGAATCTTTTAATCAATTTAACGCCGTGAATATCCGCGATATGTTTAAAGTCATCATTCAAATGAGTGCGATTTTGACATTCGCTGGGGGAATGCCCATTGTCAAAGTGGGGCGTTTGGCAGGGCAGTTTGCAAAGCCTAGAAGCAATGATAGCGAGGTTGTAAATGGCGTGGAACTCCCCATTTATCGAGGCGATATTATAAATAGCACGGATTGTTCGCTAGAAGCGCGAAAGCCAAATCCTAAGCGAATGCTACAAGCCTATAATCAATCCGCTGCGACTTTGAATCTCTTACGCGCCTTTGCGCAGGGCGGATTCGCGGATTTAAACGAAGTGCATAAATGGAATATGAAATTTGTAAAAAACAACGCATTTGGCAAGAAATACGAGGTTTTGGCGGAGCGAATCACGGAGGCACTAAACTTTATGCGCTCGTGTGGAATCGATGCGCAAAACACACAACAGCTAAAAGAGACGGAGTTTTACACCAGCCACGAGGCGTTGCTATTAAACTACGAGGAACAGCTTTGTCGCAAGGATTCGCTGACGGCGCAGTGGTATGACTGCTCGGCGCATATGCTTTGGATAGGGGAGCGCACGAGGGGATTAGATGAGGCACATATCGAGTTTTTGCGTGGCGTGGAAAATCCGCTTGGCGTGAAAATCGGCGCGGGTGCGACAAAAGATGAGATTATGGGGATTTGCGATGCGCTAAATCCGCAAAATGAGGCGGGGCGACTAAACTTAATCGTGCGAATGGGCGCGGATAAGATTAAGGCGAAATTGCCGAAGTTGCTTGATTCGGTTTTGCCTGAGGGGCGCAAGATTTTGTGGAGTATCGACCCAATGCACGGCAACACAATCAAGGCAAGTAATGGCTACAAAACCCGCGCGTTTGATAAAATCCTAGATGAAGTGAAAAGTTTTTTTGAGATTCATAGGGCGCATAATAGCTACGCTGGGGGCATTCACCTTGAAATGACAGGACAAGATGTAACGGAATGTATCGGTGGCGGGGTGCAAATCACAGAAAGCGCACTATCATCAAACTATAATACGCAATGCGACCCGCGATTAAATGCTACACAAGCGATAGAGTTGGCGTTTTTACTAGCGGAGGTGCTAAAAAAGCGCGTAAAATAGGGTGGCTCAATTTGTTCTGGGGTGTGCAATTTCGCACTTGTAGAAAATTTTGGGAATCAACAGACTTTAGTCTAGTTTTATCCCAAAATTTTCTACAAATACAAAAGCCACACCGCCATTACTTCGATTGTCGTGGCTTTGCTACGAATCTAAAATCAAGTGCGAATCTACTCCGATTCGTTATTGCGAGATTCGGCAACGCCGAATCGAAGCAATCCACGAATTGCTATGCAATTCTCTCAATGACGCGGTAGTGGAGGAGGTTTTTACACTTCGTGCGGATTTTATTTGTTTATATTGTCACGCCGAGCCTTTGGCTCGTCTCGCAATGACGAATCTGCCACCTCGTCATTGCGAGTGAGCAAGGCGACCGAAGCAATCCAAATCTATCCATATTACTTAAGTAGATTTAAATCCAAAAATATTACAATGCGACTTTTTAATTTTCATTTTTAAAGGAATTCTAATGATAAAATTTCATAACACACGGCACATAGATTCGCCAAATCCTGTGAATCCAAGCTACAAAAATTATATCGCTTTGGCTTTTGTGCTAACAGCCATTTATGGCGCGATTTACGCCATTATGCGCGTTTGTATGGTGAGGGATAATATAAGTGGCGCAAATCTTTTTAGCGCGGATTTTGCGCCAATGTTTATTATGGGGGCGCGACTTGATTTACGCGCGATTTGCGTTTTTGCCGCTCTGATAGTGATTTTAGGATATGTCGCAAGTGCGATTCAGCGCGTAAATATGGCAAATCGCACAATTCACCACGCAATAGGGGGGGGGGGAATCCTCTAGTCAAAATCGCCTCCATAAAAATCGCCCTAGCCAAAAGCACAAATTAACCCAAAATCTACCCGCAATTATCCACAAATCCACTCTTATCCTAAGTGCGATTTCTGCCTTGCTTGTGGCATTTAGCGCGTTTGTGAATTTTTATTATTTTGCCACTTATCACACTAAAATTGACGCATTTATTTTCGGGCTAAAGGACGATGAGACAAGCGCGATTTTAGGCATTATTTTCAATGACTATCCGCTGGTGCGCGTGATTTTGGCTTCTATAATTTTTAGCGCGATTTGCTATAAAATCGCGGATTTAGTTTTGCGCGTGGATTTGGGGCGATTCGCGCCTTTTAGATTCGCACATAGATTCGCGCCCTTTGATTCGCTAAAATTGCCAAAATTTGCGCGATTTACACTTATTTTAGTGGCGAATCTTGCGCTTTTGGGGATTATTTTTGTGGGGATTCGCGGTAGTGTGGGGACATTTCCTTTGCGCGAAGATGATGCGCACTTTAGCCCAAATCCGCTTTTGAATCATATCGCTACAAATCCCATAATGGCGACTATTTGGGCTTTTCAAAGCTATCAAAGGCAGGACAAATTCGCGCCTATCAATCCACAAAATTTGCGCGATTTAGAATCGCAACTTTTTCCTATTTTCGCACACAATCCGCAAAAATCCATCAAAAATCCGCCCAATGTCGTTGCCGTGCTAATGGAGAGCTTTGGCAATAATGCCTTGCAGAGTTTAGATTCAAAGCGTTGCGATTTGCTAGGTAGCTTTAGAGAGCATTTTGAGGCAGGTAAATTATCCGCACAGCAGGGCAAAATCAAAACGGACTTTACTTTTAATGCGTTTTTGTCTTTTACAAACGGCACGGCTGGTTCATTTGCAGGACTATTTTTCAACGCGCCAAACACCATATCCATAAGTAGCGTGAAAAATCGCTACTTGCCCCTAACGCCCTTTGAGATTTACAAACGCGCGGGATACGAAGTGGTGTTTATCACCTCTGGCTACCGCTCGTGGTATGATTGGGGCGATTATATCCTCTCTCTTGGGGCGGACAAAGTGCTTGATAAAACCGTGCTAACGCAGAAATATCCGCAAAGCGCGGAGTTTGTGAGTGCCTATGGTGTGCCTGATGAATATGCCTTTAAAATCGCGCTTGAGGTTTTACAAAACGCCACAAAGCCCACATTTATCGCGATGATAACCACCTCTAATCACCCGCCTAGCAATCTACCCACGCATTGGACGCCACCAAATTGCGATATGGATTCGATAAGTGCGAACTTTAGAGACGGCACTAGCGTGGATAAAATGCGCCAAGTGGTTAATATGTTTGCCTATGCAAGTGGCGCGTTTGGGGACTTTGTGAGTGCGGTGAAAAACTCTGCGCTAGGCGATAACACGATTATCGCAGGTAGTGGCGACCATAAACTACGCGATTTACGGTCGTTTGACAATATCGCGCTAAATTTTTCCGTGCCGTTTTATCTTTTCGTGCCACCGCAATATACGAGCGATTTTAAGGCGCGTGGATTTGGCTTTAGGCGCGAAACTTTGGGTTCGCATAAGGATATTTTCCCCACGCTTTACGCGCTAAGCCTAAATGACTATGATTTTTTAACACTTGGTGGGCGCAATCTCTTTGATTTAAACGCGCCAAATGCGTATAACTTTGGCTTTAATACCGCGCTTTGGATTGATAATGATGGAATTTACCCACAAGGCGCAAAAGTCGGCTATAAATATACAATAAAAAACGGCGAAATTGTGCCAAATGGCGAATCTTTTGAGTTATCAAAAGAAAAGGCGGAGTTTATGGGTAAGTATAATGCGCTAAATTGGGCGCAAGTGAATTATCGAATCTTTGGCAATGTGGAAGATTCGGTGGATTTGGCGCAGTAGGGTAGGGCATTGGCGTAATATGCTGTGTCGCAAATATTCCAAAAATAAATCAAAATTTTTAAACCACTGGTATAAAAATTTTGATTTGATATTTTATCAGTAGGTGGCAGAGTTTAAGCATTTTTATTAAAATATTATAAGTTTCATTTAAGTTATGATTAAGGTTAATTTAATATTTCTTTGTCTATCATTCCACTTCATTTTTTGAAAATTATTTATATTTGTGGAGAAATTAAAATGTTTAGACAAAAAATTGCGTTTTTATGCGCTTTTGTGCTGTCCGCCTCTGCGCTAAATGCCACAATGCTAAGTGCTGCAAGTGATATTGAGATTCAAAAAAATGCTAATTCTAATGATATGAATCTATCTGTCGCAAAGCCTTTTGAGGAAGTTTTTGCGACTATGAATCCATCTAGCGAAATCAAAGATATGCTTGACAAATACGACAGCAACGAAGGCGTGGTGGATTTAAAAAGTCTGCTTTTAAAGGCAAAGCAAAACTACCAAATGCAAGCAAAAGATTTGGCAGTGGAGCAGGCGAAAGCCACGCGTGATTCGGTAATCGGGCGTTATTTGCCAAGCATTGATGTGGGATATAATCTAAATATGATAAAGTCATACCCGCAAAGTGCGTGGCAAAAGTCGCTAAATGCACACCAGCTTCAAGCACAAGCGACTTGGGTGATTTTTGATGGCGCAACTAGGGAATATAGCCTTTTGTCAAATAACGCCTTGCTTCGCTCGGCAATCGCAGATAAGGGTTATAGCGAACAATCTATGTTTTTGCAAACAATTTCGCTATATTATCAGTATTTTTCGCTAAAAGGGCAGATGATTGCCACCGAGCAAAAGAAAATCAATATCGCCGCAAATGTCGCGCGAATCGAGATTCTTTATAAGGCTGGTTTGCAACCGCTAGATGCGCTAGAGCGATTAAAGGCGGAGATTAGTAGCACGGAGTATGAGTTAGAGACGATTCGCCTAAATTTCGAGCAGACAAAAATGCAACTTTCACTCTTGGCAAATGATGACATTGAAAAGCTAAAATTAGTGCCTATTAGAACGCCAGAGGAAAAAGAGATTCAAAGCCTAAGCATTACCGCACAAGAGGAACAAGCCTTGAGCTATGATTATCAAGCGGGGACAATCACATATTTTCCTACGATTTCGCTTTTTGATACTTATTCGTGGAATTTTAAAAACAACGCCGAATCGTTGCTTGGCGCAAATGCCTACTCCAGCTATCCAAAGCAACAAAATGTCTTTGGCGTGAGCGTTTCGTGGAATATTTTTAACGGATTTACTACGAATCGCCAAAAAGAAGCGTTAAAATTATCCAGCCTAATGACTTATAAAAATATCGCTTATGCCAAAGAGGAGCAAAAAAATAATATCAAATTCTACAAACGCTCCATTGTAGCAGCGCAAAGTCAAATCAATTCCGCACGAGCCGCGCTCACAAGTGCTAGGACTTCATTTGACACGGTGGCG
>JBNMHH010000048.1:0-10220 GCA_050872665.1 Helicobacteraceae bacterium | reverse complement strand
GTATAAAGCAATGCCGCGCTCTCCCCTATGATACGCCCTATGCCCAAAATCACGCCGCTTAGTATCCCGCTCATCGCACAAGGTAGCACCACCACAAAAATCGTGCGTAGCTTCCCCGCTCCAAGCGCGAAACTGCCCTCTTTGTAGGCGTTTGGCACAGACTTTAGCGACTCTTGGGTTGCACTCAAAATCAAAGGTAAAATCATCACCGCCAAAGTAAGCGCACCAGCAATCATACTTATGCCCATTTTAAAATAAATCACAAACGCCAAAAATCCAAAAAGCCCATACACAATACTAGGAATCCCCACTAGCACTTGCGAAGCCAAATTTATAGCCACGACTATGGGGCTTGACGCCCTAGCGTATTCCTGCAAGAAAATCGCCCCAAAGATTCCAAAAGGCAATGCAAAAAGTAGCGATAGCACAATCATAAAAAGCGTGTTGATTATCGCGGGTGTCATCGAGGCATTTAAGCTAGAGTATTCAAACTCAAACAATTTCAAACTTAAATGCGGAATCCCTTTTAGCAAAATATAGCCCACCATTAGCGCGATAGTAGCGAGTGTGAAAAACACGCCGACATAAATGATAGCGCGTAAAAATAGCGATAGAAAATCCTGTGATTTTATCGTGGCTATCATTTGCTTATCGATTTTTTCTCTAAATCCCATTTACGCGACTCCTTTGCAATTTTTTATGCGACTTTTTGCGCAACTTTGTGCCAAAATCACTTTTTCTTTAGTGCCAAAAAGCACATATTTATAAGCAATATAAACACAAACAGCACCGCGCTTGAGGCGATTAGCGCATCTCTATGAATCCCACTTGCATAGCCTAGCTCTAGCACGATATTTGTCGTAAGTGTGCGCACTCCATCGCTTATGCTCTCAGGGATTATAGGCTGATTCCCCGCTATGACAATCACAGCCATTGCCTCGCCGATAGCCCGTCCCACGCCCAAAATCACACTTGCCAAAATCCCGCTTTTTGCGTCCTTTAGCACGACAAAAAATACCGCGCGTTCTTTACTTGCACCAAGCGCGATTGCGCCCTCATAGTAGCTTTTGCTTACTGCCTCAATGCTTGTCTTTGAGACTAAAATGATTGTCGGCAAAATCATCATAGCCAAAAGAATAGACGCGCTTATTAGCCCCTTGCCATTTGTCTCAAAGACTTGGGCAAAAAATGGCACAATCACAATTAGCCCAAAAAATCCATACACAATACTAGGAATCCCAGCCATTAGCTCTACTAAGGGCGTGATGATTTTGCTTTGGCGCGAAAAATAAGCCAAATAAATCGCGCACAAAATCCCAAAAGGCACACCAAATAAAATCGCCAAAGCACTCACATAAAGGCTTCCCACAATCATAGGAAAAATCCCAAAGACTTCATTTAGCGGTTGCCACACTTCGCCAAAGATAAACTCGCTAAACCCTATGTGAAAGATTGTAGGAATGGCATTGCCAAACAAAAATACGCAGATGATAATCACGGCAAAAATACACACAATCGCGCAAAATGCAAATAGGATTCGCGCTAGGGATTCAAGGGCGAAAATTTGCCTAAATCGCTCTTTGGATTCGCCTTTGAATTTATTTTGGATTCGCATGGCGAATCTATGGGCGAATCTTTGCGTGAATCTAAATGCGAATTTTGGCGCGAATCCGCCGAATCCAAGTTTGGCGAATCTATGCGCGAATCTAAATGGCGCGAATTTGCCGAATCCACCCGCGAATCCACGCGATTTTTTGTGATTTTTGTTTTTTGACATTTTGGATTCCTAATTTTTTTGTGAATCTTAACTTGCGATTCGCGCTTATTGTGCGCGAATCTAGTAATCTCACTTCGCCAAATCTTCCCACTTATCGACTTTTCCGCTAAAAATATCTTTGACTTGCGCCTTGCTTAAGCCATCAATCTTATTTTGCGGATTTACTATCACCGCTAAGCCATCAATAGCTAAAACTTCCGCCTTTATGCCCAAATCTAGCTCTTTGTCTTTTAGCTCACGGCTCACCATTCCAATGTCGGCGATTCCTTGCAAAACGGAATTTATGCCCGTTGTGGAGTCAGATTGCAAAATCTCAATATTTACACTTGGATTTTGCGCGATATAGGCTTCTTTTAGCTTTTCCATTAGGGGCGTTATGGAGCTTGACCCTGCGATTGTGATTTTGCCACTTAGCTTTTTGCTCCCCGCGTTTTTAGCGTCCTTGCCTAGCTCAAGCGGGATATATCCAGCCTTTGTGATGACTGCTACATTTGCCCTGCTAAAGTCCAAAAATCCCGCACCAAAGCCGAATCTTGCTTGATTACGACATTAAACGGACGCGAAATGCTGTATTTTTTGCTTTTGATATTTTCCACACTTGGCGCAACGCCATCGATTTTTACGCCCTTTACCATTGACTTTAACGAGCCAAGAGAGACATAACCGATTGCGTTTTTGTCATTTGCCGTAGTAGTAAGCATTACGGCGGTAGAATTTGTGATTTCCGCCTTTATGCTCGTGGTGTCGATTTTCTTGCCGTTTTTGCTCTCAAGTAGCCCAAAAATCTCTACAAACGCGCCCCTTGTGCCAGAGCCGTCCTCGCGCGAAATCACATTGATTTTGCCCTTTTGCATATCCGCCGCACTCATAAATCCCGCGCCTAACAATAAAGACGCCAAAAGCATTTTCTTTAACATTTTTGTCCTTTTTATTTTATTTTTAAAATGCAAGTGGAATTTTAAAGCGCAAATGTAAGAAAAAAGCGCAGTTTTTTGTAAAGATTTTGTAAAATTTTTGGGGATTTGGGCGAATCGGTGGCAGGTGGGAGCAATTTAGTAGCGAGTCTAAGCAAAATCTACAAATTTCTATTTTTTGAATAATTTGCTATGGCTTCCCACGCGCAAGGCATTTAGCTGTAAAATATCATCAAATTTTTCATAGATTAGCAGTAAGTCTGGCTTTATGTGGCACTCTCTAGTGCCTTGTAGATTGCCACTTAGTGCGTGGTCGTTGTGCTTTGGCTCTAGCGTTTCGCCATTTGCAAGTTTGTCGATTAGCTCCATAGTCAGCTCTTTATCCGCTACACTAAGGGCTTTTGCGTCTTTTTTAAAACTCTTTGTTAAGTGAATTTTATACATTTAGATTAGTCCAGCGTCTCTAAAGGCTTCTTTCGCGCTACTAAATGTCTTTAATGTGCCGTTTTTACGCGCTGATTCGACCTCTGCTTTTGCTTTTAAAATCCCTTTTTCAAATTTTGTGAGCTTTGGTTTTTTGGCTTTTTTGACCCTGCATTTTGCGTTCATCGCCTTGCTAAGTGCCTTAAAAGCGGGGAGAAACTCATCTTTGACATTTTCTATCACTAAAGTGCTCATTTGTAAATTCCTTATTTAGATTTTGGCGGTATTGTAGCATAATCCTAAAAGCTAATCGTAAGTTTCTTTAGTCCCACCGCTCTAGCGTATTTCACAGCACTTGATAAGCTAAAACTACCATTTGCGCTCTCTAATCTTGCGACATTTGATTGCTTTAATCCGCTGAGATTTGCTACTTGGGCTTGGGTGAGCTTTTTTGCCATTCGTTTGGCTATGAGAGCGGATTTGATTTGAAACTCTGGCGTAAGTCGCTCAAACTCCGCCTTAAACTCATCATCTTTCATACATTTATCAAGCGTTTTTCTAAAATCAATCGTTGCCATTTTTAAACTCCTCTAATCGTTGTTTTGCTTTATCCAAAAAGGTTTTTGGCGTCTTTTGTGATTTTTTCACAAAAACCACAAGGATTAAAATCACTTTGTCCTTTTGATAGGCATAAATCGCACGAGCTATGCCCTCTTGCGCTTTGATTCGCAGTTCATAAAACTCATCTTGCAATTTCTTTGTGTGCGGTTCGCCAAGTTTGCCAAACTTTTCTAGCAATAAAATCATCTGCGCCATTTTAGCCTTTAGTTTTGTAGGCAGGGCTAAAAATTCATCATTTGATTTTTCGCTTACAAATTTGACTATAAACATTTTTGAAACCTTGTGCTATTGTGCGTAAAATTATATCATATTTGATATAAAATTAACTTAGATTTTGGCGTATTGTAGCATATTTAGTGTGATTCTATGATTATGTTGCGATAAATGGGTGTGAATCGGCGATTCGCCAATATAGATTCATAACCTTAATAATCGTGCTATCTCTCCCAAATACGGCAAAATAGCTATGCCTACCTCAACGCCTTTATCTACGATATATTTTAGCACTTCAAAAATTTTATTTTTAGTTTTTTCTTTATCTTTATTTTTTAGAGATTCAATCGCAAATAAAATGTTTTCTAAATATTCTTTGGATTTTTCATCTAAAATATCACTTGGTAGATTGTTTATGGATTTTATAGTGTTATCAATGCTTATATTTTGGTTTATTGTGGCATTTGCTGTGTTATTATTGTAGTTGTTTATGTGTATTTTTTCTGCTCTACTTTGTTTTTTTGGTTCTCTATCTTGCTTATCAACAAGTTCTGCAAGATAAAGTTCCATTTCTTCAATCAAGTTTTTTAATGCTTCCAGTTGTTTTGAATCATTTGACAATGTAACGAATGCTCCGCCAAAGACATCTGGGCTATCAAACAACTGATATTCTTTGTATGTATCTGTTGAAAAATTTCTAATATTGCTATATAGTTTCCTAATTCTTTCAATTTGTGTAACTGCTTTTTGTGGGTTATTTTCTGCCAAAACATTTTTACACTCACCTATATGCTGTTTTAACTTTTTTACTCGTGCGCTTTCCACTTTAATATCCTTGTATAATTTGAATTTCTTTTGGGCTTAAATTATACAATTCATAAGTTAAATTATCAATTTGAGATTCCAAATCGCTCGTGTCTGCGCTTGAATATCTGGCTTTGGCTTGTAGAATCTTATCCACAAGATTCACTATTTTATCCGCAATGTTTTGGTTTTTAGCGGTTATTTTTGGGATAGGCAATTTTTCGACACTATCTTTTATCCACGACCAGCCTGTTTCGTCAAGTTTTGCAAAATTTATATCTAAATACCAAAGCATAATTTTAGAATTTAAAAGTCCTACAAGATATTTTAAATTTTCGCCGACCAAAATATAAGCAGAATTTGGCACAAAAAATCCAGCATTATCATAATTAAAAGCATTGCCTGTTCTCGCTAAAGTTTGATAAACAATCTTTTCTTTCTCAAAGTCCTCCACATACGCGCAATTTCGCAAATTATAAGGCGTTGCGCCTTTGTCGGTGCGCTTTTGTAATTGCGGGTAGAATTTATCCAAATGCTTTTTAAGTGCGGGATAGTTGTCTATGTCGATTCGTGGGATTTTCTCGCCGTTTGGCAATGAATAGCCATTATGCGTATTGATAAGCCACAGATTCGCCCATTCATAGCTATATCGCTTTATGTCGCGTCCGCGCAAAATTGGCTTGATGATTTGGGCGGTGCGCTCTTTTTCTGCTACCGATTCACACGAATCCAAAATCCTATCCTTTGTCGCTGTGTCGATGATAAAGGCTTCGTTGTAGCCTGTTTTTATGCCGTAATTTATCTCAATATCCCACTGCTTTAGCGGAGTGCCGATTTGCTCTATCTTTTGCTTGAGTGCGAGTGTAGGCGAATCTACAAAGATAAACGCTTCGCTTGAAAGGCTATCTTGTGGGATTTGGCTATACGCTAGGGTGGATAAATCTTTGGCATTTGGATTGGCGTAGTTTAGGGTGTGGGATTTGGTGGGCTTTTGCTTAGATAGATTTACTATGCAGGTATCCACGGTGGCTTTGTCAAAGACTTTTACGCCGTTTAAATCCACAAAATCCAAAATCGCACTTTGCAATAAAAATGCCCGTAGATTCGCGCCATATCCTGCACGACAGAATTTATTGGAAGTGATTAGGGTAAGAATGCCATTAGGTTTTAGCAGACTATGCCCTCGCTCATAAAAGTAGGTGTAAATGTCGCTAGTGCCTGAGTAGATATAAAAAGATTTTTGCAAATGTGGCTTTAGCTCTTTGATTTCCTCTTGCCTGATATAGGGCGGATTGCCAATGATTAAATCAAAGCCCATAAACTCGCCGTTTTTATCCAAAACTTCGGGGAATTCAAATCGCCATTCAAATGGTTTATTGGATTCTAGGCTAAATATGCTTTCATATTCTTTTTTGAGAAGCGCAAAGTCCGCCCTTGCCTTATCCTCATCAAAGTCAAAGTAGCCAAAAGATTGCGCGACATAAAGGCGCAAGTTTTCATCATCTTTTGCTAGGAAATTGCCGTATTTTTTGGAGTAGGATTCGCAGTTGGTGTGGAATGACTTGATTTCTTTTTTGAATTTATCGCTAAAGCAAAAGTTGCGAAAACTTTGCAACAGCTCTTTTATGGTGGCATTGATTTGATTGCGATTGGCGAAAATCCCCTCTTTGTAGTCGCGCACGGCTTGTTGATATTGCTTGATTTTTGTAGCGATATTTGGATAGTGGCTTAGGGATTGGTGTAAGTCAAAGTATGAGATTAGGCTATTGCCACATTTGATATTTATGTCAATATTTGGCAAAGTCTGCAACTCTTTTGAGGCGATATTTTCATAATAGCTATATTTGAGTAGCTCTATCCATAAGCGCAGTTTGCAAATCTCCACAGAATTTGGGTTTATATCCACGCCAAAAAGGCAGTTTTCGATAAGCTCTTTTTTGGTATAGAATATCGCCTTTTGGATTTTGTGGCTCTCTACGCGCTCGTGTGCGGGGATAGTGTAATCTAGCATTTGCGCTTTTGAATCCTTGATAAGCAATTCGTCATTTTCTAGCACTAAGTCAATGTCGCTAAGTCGCACACCATCGCAATCTAGCAATAATCCTAGCTCACTTTTTAGCGCGATAAGCTCATTAAGTGCGGAGACAAGGAAGTGTCCGCTCCCTACCGCAGGGTCGCAAATGCGGATAGAGAGGAAGATTTTGTTTGCCTCATTTAGTTTGTTTATGTCGATTTCGTTTCGTAGGGCGGTTAGGCTTTGGGCTTTGAATCCGCTCTCTTGGAATTTCTCCAAAACGATTTTGCGTAGCGAATTTTCGCACATATAGCTTGTAATAAAGCTAGGCGTGTAGAAGCTGCCCTCTTTGTAGCCATTTAGCTTTTCAAAGACTAGCCCTAGCACGGCGGAGTTGATGAGCTTGTCGTGGTTTGTCTTGGCGTTGTTTGCTATGTCGCTAGGCGTGGTGGTGAAGTCATAGGCGTGCAAAAACGCGAATAAATACTCAAGCAAGGGGAGGCACTCATCTTTATATCTTTGGCGCAAATCTTTATCACGGCGCAATATTGAATCTGGCGAGATTTGTAGCGGTCTAGATTCAAGACTTGCGATTTCAAAGCCTTGTGATTCAAGCGCGGATTTCTCAAAAAGGCTGGAATTTAGGTAGGGAATGTCGGCTAGATTTGGCGGAATGTCGGTGCGATTTTTCACCGCTAGGACTTTGAAAAATAGCGTATTTAGCGCACCAAAATCGCCCAAAATGCTAATGTCTAAAAAGGGCTTAGTAATGTGGCGGAAACTTAGAAGCATTGATTCGAGCAAACGCAGGAATAAAATGCGGTTGTTCCATAGCATAATGAGAGGGAAAATATGGGAGTCAAAAATGTCGCTTGAATCGTGTGAATCTTGGGCTTGATTTTGGGTTGATTTGGGCGAATCGCTTATATTTTGTCCCGAATCTAGAGCGTTTGAATCGCCCGAATCTTGCGGGAGTTTGTCCGCAAAGTCGCGTTTAATCGAATGTAGTAGCGTGTTTGGCGTGGTGCTTGGCAAAATCAGTGCTTTGCCATTTTGCTCGACTTGCACCAAGCCTAAAATATAGAGTAGCTCTTTGTAAAATCGCTCATTTAGCGTGTTTGCATCGATATAGCGCGGGATTTGTAGCAAAAAGTTTGGCGATAAAAGTGTGTAGAGTAGGGCTAAAGCGTTTTGATTATTTAGCGTGGACTCTACATTTATGTAGCAAAATTCTAGCTCGTCCCCCATAGCCTCTATGATAGATTCTACTTGCTTGTAAAATCGCGCTGTGCTTGTGTCGTTGCCCTCGTTAAAATCGCAATTATTATACGCTCTTTCTATGTCTTTATTTTTGGCAAAAAGTCTATGGTAGTCTGTCGCCTTTAGAATGTAAAATTCTTTTGCGGTGCAAAGGATAATGTGCTTTATGTTGTTGTTTTTGTGCTTATGCCATTCGCGTAGGTAGTATAAAATGCTCTCATAAAGGGCTTTAGAGCTTAAATCTTTGGGTGATTTCACAAACTCCGCTTTATTACCAAGCGATTTTACTTCAAAAAGCACCTTTGGAATCTCATCATCATAAATGGCTAAATCCACCTTGCCACGCGTATTGCAGCTATACCCAAAGCTATCGTGCAAAAAATCTTTAATGCAATTCTTTTGAAATTCCTCATCGTTTTGATTTTTTGACGCGCTATTTAGCATAGCTTGTAGAGATTTTTTAAACTCGCTAATTATCGCTTGGGGGGGGCTTTTATATCATTTGGGATTATGGGATTAAATTGTAGCATTGCCGTCCTAATTTTTTGTGATTTAGGATTTTATCAAATTTCGCTTTAACCAAATCACTAAATCGCCAAAAATTCTATGACAAATTCGCTTCCCTTGCCTAGCTCACTATTTAGCGTGATTTTGGCGTTGTGGATTTTGGCTATGCGCTTTACGATGGCTAGTCCTAGTCCGTTGCCACCTAGCTTTTTGCTACGACTTTTATCTATGCAATAAAATCGCTCAAAAATCCGCCCCTGCTCGTGCGGTGCGATACCTATGCCATTATCGATTATGCTTAAAATAGTGCGATTTTGGTTGCGCGATAGGGCGATTTTCACAGCACTGCCTTTGGGGCTGTATTTGATAGCGTTTTCACTAAGATTGTAAATCATATCTTCTAGCAGGGCAGGGATACCTAATACTTCAAAATCTTGCGTTGCAAAATCTTGCGATTTTTCAAAATCTTTTTGTGAATCTTGAATCGCGATTCGCGATTCTACATTTTGCCTCTCGTCCGAATCTAGATTCGCGAATCGCGAATCGCGACTATCCAAAACCTCAAAATCAATCTTTATGCCCTTATCTTTTGCTAGATTGTGCAGATTTGGCAGGATATTTGCAATGATTGCAGGGAGACTCACGCGCTCTTTTTTATCTACTTTATCCGCGATTTGCCCTGATATTTTTCCTGCTTTTTCGTCCAAAAATGAGATTTTCAAAATCTTATCTATAAGCCCCAAAAGCCGCTTTGACTCATCATAGATTTTAGTGATAAAGGTATTTTTATCCGCCTCTTTGACAAGTCCATTGCAAAGCATTTCGCTACTTGCGAGTATCGCAGAGAGGGGCGTTTTTAGCTCGTGGGTTACATTCGCGCTAAACTCCTTGCGCAGCTCAAAAATATCTTTTTGCAGACTTTTATCAAATAGCAAAATGATAATCGCCTTTAGCCTATCTTTGATAAAAATCGGCATACAAATCGCGTGCAAAAAATACTCATTTATGCTTATCTCAAAGCTATGAGTGCGCGAATCTATGCTTTGCTTTATGGCATTGCTAAATTCGCCCATAAGAGAGAAAACATTGATATGTTGATTTTGCGCAGTGAGGCGTAAAATCTGCATTGCTTTGGCGTTGCTTTGTGTGATATTTCCTTGCGCATCAAGGACTAAAAATCCCTCGTTCATATTTTTTGTGATAATGTCAAATTGCAATTTGGATTGTTTTATGGATTTTAGTTGTTTTTTGATTTTCTTTTTTTGCTTGGAGATTTGCTGCATAAATATATGTAGCTCGGCGTAAGGGTTTGTCTTTATGGGGTGAGAGAGATTGATATTTTTGATAGGATTTAGGATTTTGCGCGTGAGGAAAATGCCTAAAATAATGCTAATAATCGCGCTAAAAAGTAGTAGCGTGATAAAAAGTGGCATAAAATTTCGCAAGTAAGAAAAAAGCGAATCTTTGTCCGTGCTAACGCGCAAAATGAGGTTTTGGGATTTGGTAGATTCGGTGGATTTGGTAGTTTTGCTTGATTTTGTAGATTCGGCGGATTCGCCGTTTTTTGCGTGTGGCGTGGCATTATCTGTGATAAATCGCGCAAAATATAGATTTTCTTTATGCTCCGAGTCAGACAATCGCACAGCTTTAGGGCTTTTGCCCTGCAAGAGATTTTGCACTTCCTCGC